>NZ_JBFRGE010000024.1:0-88541 GCF_052115185.1 Paenibacillus sp. 2TAB19
CACCGCACACCGCACACCGCACACCGCACACCGCACACCGCACACCGCACACCGCACACCGCACACCGCACACCGCACACCGCAYACCGCACACCAAAACTACTTGCAAGCCCCCCTGTCTCTCAGAGCTTTTCAAAACTACCCACGGTTAATAGCTCCGTTTTCTCCCGTTATTTCAGCACTTATTAGCATTTTATCGCGATTAACGGGAATTTCTCCTGTTAATATTAACCTTTTTAGAGTGCTTGTCAGTTCGCGGCCAAATTAACAGGAGAAATTCCAGTTATTTGTATTGGGCACTCGAAAGTTAAATAAATAACAGGAGAAACTCCAGTTAAATTATAGTAAGTCGCTAACGGCGTCTTTCGTCAGTGAATAACGAACGACTCTTTCTTGCTTGGCACCATAGGTAGGTTGCAACCAACCTTTTTCAGTTAACCTTTGTAACATTAGAATAGCGGTTTTATGATCAATCTCGAAATGTTTTTCAACGTCTTTGGGTCTGATAGAGCGTGCGTTCTGTATGGTGAGAAGTACGAGCTCTTTCTCCGAAAGCATGACTCGGCTTGCGCTGCTGCTGCGCGTTTGGAATCTGCTCAAGCACATTCTAAGCATGGATATACATAGTTCAGGCCGCTGCTCAACATCGTCATAGGCGAAGGAGAGCACATGATAACCCATAGCAAACAGGAACATCTCACGATTGAGCTCGCTGCAGTATTTGTGCCTATCCATGTCTCTAACATGAGTAGCATACCCCTTGATTTCGAATAGAAGTTTTACGTGACCGGGAAGCCAGGCAAAGTCGGCAAAGTAGGAACGGCCGCGCCAATCAGGTACTTCATATTCGGGATGCAGATGATCGAAGCTGCCTTGGAGCGGCCACCAGACGTTGCGAAGGAACAATAGCTCAGCGTGATTATGTCCTCTTTCCAAGCGGCCTTTTCGTTCGCCTCTGCGTTGATTAAGATGATGCATAATAAAATGGTGATGTGCAGCTTCAAAATTCATATCTATCATCCTCTCCATAAAAAAACGCCCCGCTATAGCCGTAATTCGGCTGATAAACGGGACGTTCTTCGTCTCTTGCTTATGATTATAGAGGATATGACAAATGAAGCATAGTCCAGCAACAAAAAAAACCGCCTTCGCGGTTTTTTTGTTACATCCATTCTTCTCCCCATTTTTGAATCGATTCAATAACAGGTTGAAGTTTACGACCTTTATCCGTTAAATCATACTCGATACGAACGGGCATTTCCGGATATACGTTCCGGTTAATGATGTTCTGTGTCTCGAGCTCCTTCATTCGGTCCGTTAGCATCTTGTCGCTCATCTCGGGAATTTGCTCTTTTATTTCTTTGAACCGTTTAGGCCCGCCAAGCAAAACCCGAATAATTCTGCCAGTCCATTTTTTACCTAATATGTCGGCCGCGGCTTCATACTTTGGGCACATTGTCGAATAATCCAACCGTATCACCCCGCTTTTTGTATTTCTATTGTAGCATATGTACGAACAAAAAGTAAGTGCAATTCAAGGTTACAGACAAAAAAACTTTATATAGGTTATATGCTTGACAAAAGTAAGTAACAATAATAATATAAGTGTCATAGCATAACACATGCGATACAAACAAAACAGGATGAAGGGTGAGATTGAAATGTTGGATACGGGGTTATTAATTATTAGGGTTATTATTGGTTTGTTGATGGTAGGTCATGGCGCACAGAAGCTGTTTGGGATGTTCGGAGGTTATGGAATTAAAGGGACGGCAGGTTGGCTCGAATCGATTRGCATGAAACCAGGCGTGTTGATGGCAGTAGGCGCAGGGGCGGCGGAATTAATTGGCGGGTTGTTGTTTGCAACAGGACTTGTTACGTGGCTGGGAGCGGCGCTCCTTATCGGAACGATGCTGGTTGCTATCATCAAAGTACATGCTGCTAACGGTCTGTGGTCGACCAGCAACGGATACGAGTACAACTTGGTATTGATCGCAGTGCTGCTAGGCGTTGCGCTCACAGGGGCTGGGGACTACTCGATCGACGCTTTGATACAATAATAAGATAGCAAGGAAGGAAGGGATTGATATGTTGCACATTCATCGTGCGGAAGATAGACATCAGTCGGATCACGGGTGGCTGCGTACCAGCTTTAGCTTCTCATTCGCAGATTATTATGATCCGAACAATATGCAGTTCGGCCCGATGCGTGTTTTAAATGACGACTGGATCGCTCCTTCCAAAGGGTTCGGGATGCATCCCCATCAAGAGATGGAGATCGTAACGATTGTGTTGAAAGGACATTTGGAGCATAAAGACAGCATCGGCAACACGGCAAAGACGACATGGGGCGGCATACAGCGCATGTCAGCGGGTACAGGCTTGTTTCATTCGGAATATAATCGTTCGGAGAATGAATCACTTGAATTGTTGCAAATGTGGTTTTTGCCGAAAATATCCGGTCTGAAGCCTTCTTATGAAACAACGTCGTTCGATACGGAGGGGCTGAAGGAGGGACTGACTCTTGTCGTGAGCGGGGATGAGACGAAGCAGCAGCTGGGCAGTATTGCCCGGATTCATCAGGACATGTCCATCTACCTCGCTGAGCCGCAGGAAGGCAGCAGTCATACCTATTCGCTTGAGCAAGGGAGAAAAGGATTACTGTTCGTATTAGAAGGTTCCATTCTACTGAATGGGGATACCGTGCTCGGAAGAAGAGATTCAGCGAGGATCACGGATGAGCAGGAGCTTGTCCTGACTGCATCCGAGAACAGCAGAATCATGTTGATTGATCTGCCTTAACCTTATGTCATAAACGAATAACGATTAAACCGAGCAACGTAAGTACGAAGGCTGTCCATTGCATAATGGATAGCCTTTCTTTGTATACGAGAATAGCTCCTGCTGCTACAACAAGGCTATTGGTGGCAAAGATGGGAGCTGCCAGATTAGCTTGCCCCGTCGATAATGCGACTGCATAAAGCTGAAGGCCGCCATAGGAGAAGAGGCCTGCGATTAAACCGAACCATAAACCCGTGCGAACGGATTCGCGTGAAATGTTTTTGCCAACCGGTCGAATGAACCATAGCATCGACAAGATATAAGCAATGAACAGAATGGGAGCGCTTGGCAATCCGAGCTCCTCGGTCACCTTCAGACCGCCGTTGCGTATAGCAAACATGACGATCGCGATGCCGACGAGCCAAAACCAACGCTTTTCCGATATCGTTAACGGTTCTTTGCGCTTATGGGCGATGAAGAAGACTGCGAGCAGCAGCAGCGTTATACCGATGGCTTCGGTTGATGACAGAGGTTCGCTGTACCACCAGGTTCCAAGCGCAACGACCAAAATAATGTTCATATTCGTTAATGGCGATGTAAGGCTGGCCGGTCCGAACTCGAGCGCTTTCATAAATAGAGAGTTGCCAAGTGCTGATCCGATGCCGATTACGATTCCGGGGATCCATACTTTAGGGTTGCCAAGCATCGATATATTGCCTTCGATCGCTGAATGGATGCCGAAGCCGAGGGAGCCTGCTGCATACAAGCCGAGCAACAGCATACCAGTTGAACCGCCGCGCATTTGGGATACCTTCATCCACCAGCCGGCTAGTCCAAACAATATGGCGCTGCTGATGGCCGTGATGAGCCACATGATGTTCCAACTCCCCTAAATTTGTTACACAATTGAAATGGTTCTGTTATGAACGTATTACATTAAGGGGCTATTATAATAAACAAGACCCCCTTTTTTAATATATCTCTTGGGACCTGCGACGTGCAGGTCCACTTTTTTTGTCCAGATTGTTTATAGAGGCACGATAACCTGCTCGCGCTTCCGATAGAACACCCAATGCTTGAAGCCGATTTCCTTCAGCCTGGCACGCACGAGCTCAAGTTCGTCTCCTACCCGGCTGGGGATGTGGGCATCCGATCCGAATGTGACATTAACGCCGAAGTGGAGCGCCCTCTCTAATATCGCATCCGAAGGATACCATCCGCCAACATCTTTGGTGCTACCGGACGTATTGATTTCAATGGATACGCCGCATTCTCCGATCGTACGGAGGGTATCATCGATCGCAGCTGCCGCCGGAATATCCGAGAAGGCCGGATAATAACCCTTCATCGCATCGATATGGCCCAATATATCGAACATGCCGCTAAGCGCAGAGTGCTTAATAAGATCGTAATAGGCTTCCTTCGACTCCACATGCTGCCGTTCGTCCAGTCCCTTCCACCGATTGCGGTTGAAAATGCTGACACCTCCGACCTGATGCACTGACCCGATTAAATAATCGAACGGTACTTTAGCAAATGCTTGCCGATAGACGTCCGCATGTTCGGGATAGAAATCGGATTCCATCCCGAGCAACACTTCGATTTTACCCTCATATTTGCGCTTCAAGCGAAGCACTTCTTCTATGTAGTTGGCAAAATCGCTCCGAGCCATTGCGATTCCCGGCGATGGTTGATCCTGCTCGTGATAAAAGTAAGGGGAGTGATCGGAAATTCCGATCGCCTGAAGCCCAGCTTCCATGCCGGCAATAATGTAGTCTTCGATCGTGCCATTCGCATGGCCGCATCTAACATGATGCGTGTGAAGGTCAAATTTCATCTAGTATCGCTCCTAACTGGCGAGATAAATAAAACTATACATACGAGTGCAATTCGTTCGAATGTTATTCGGAGCTGATGAAATGGTGCTCCGGCATTCCTTTTAAGTCGCTAATGAACTGGCGCATCGCCGTATTCAAGTAACGTCCTGATTTGTAGACGACGCCTACGGGATGGCTTGTTTCGAGCTCAGTAACCTTTATCATCTTTAGTGTGCCCAGTCGAAGCTCATTGGCGATGGAAAGCTTTGACACGACGGCCGCCCCTAGATTGATCTCGACCATTCTTTTGATTTCCTCGCTGCTCGATACTTCCATGACGATATTCGGCTGAATGTTGTATTTGCGGAAAATTTGATCCACGAATCGGCGTCCAAGCGTATCCGGCGCGAGCATAATCATCGGTATGTCCTTTAATTTATCGACAGTTGTATGCGTGAGACTGCTCATGGGATGCGAGGGCGGCACAACAAGCTCGAACGTATCGTAATAAAGAACGGAGGAATGGATGTTCGGATTTTTCTCGAATAAGTACGAAATGCCGATATCGACCGAGCCGTTCTCGACACTGGCCATGACTTGCGTTGAGGACATCGTATGAATAGTCGTCTTAATTAATGGAAACTGGTTTTGAAAATAAGATAATACCCGCGGCAATATTTGAATCGCGATAGATGATGTTGTTCCGAGCACGATATGACCTTGCGGGGTTGCATGCAGATCGGAGAGCTTCTGTTTCAATTCCTCTACAATCGACAAAATTTGCTCGGCATGCTCCAAAAAAACTTGACCGTGGTCAGTCAAGGTAACGGGCTGGTTACGATCGATTAGAACGGTTTTGAATTCATCCTCAAGGGTCTTGATCTGTGCGGATACGGCAGGCTGCGTGAGGTTGAGTAGCTCGCCCGCTTTGCGGAAGCTCATCGTCTTGGAGATGGTGAGGAGCGTTTCAAGCTGGCTAATGTTCACGATAATCCTCCTTAGTCGTTACAGGCTGTTCAATAACGACCTTTCTATTATAAATGAAATATCCTTCAACGGCAAAAAAAGACCGCGTCTTCTACAGGCTGGGGAGCCTGAGTAGCGCGGTCTGAGCAGTAAGCCGTACGGCTTAGTTCAGAGCCATTCTTTTTTGCGGAAAATGTAGAACATGCAAATGCCGAGCAAAAGCATAACACCTAGCAGCACATAGGAACCGAAGCGCAAATGCAGACCAGGAATGAAGTCGAAGTTCATCCCGTAAATGCCCGTGATGAAGGTCAATGGCATGAATATGGTTGTAATCGCCGTAAACACGCGCATAATTTCATTGGCCCTGTTGGCTACGCTGGACTGGTAAGCTTCTCGTAAGTTGCCCATCAAATCGCGGTACGTGTCGAAAGACTCCGCGATCTTCAACGCATTCTCATAAATATCGCTAAAGTACTTTTGGAGCTGGTCGTCGATCAGCTTCAGGTCTTTCTTGTTAAGCGTCGCAATGACATCGCGCTGAGGACCGAGTACTTTGCGAAGCCAGAGAATCTCGCCGCGCAGACCGATAATTTCATTCAAATGCGATTTCTTCGTATGCATCAGAATGTTCTCTTCAAGCAACTCGATCCGATCGTCGATCCGATCACCGACGAGGAAATAGTTGTCGACGACAATATCGACGAGATGATATAGGAAATAGTCCGGGCTGCTGACTTCCTGCTCCCATAGGACGGGCTTCAGCGAACGCAGTTCGTTAATTTTTTGCTTCGTTACGGTAATAATAAAGTGGCGGCCGAGAAAAATGTTCAGCGCGCGCAGAAAAATTTCTTCATCGTCGAAACGGATGCTGTTAATAACGATAAAATAATGGCTTTCATAAATTTCGATCTTCGGACGCTGCTCTTCTTCGCTGAGGCAATCCTCTACAGCCAGATCATGCATGTTGAATAAAGGCTGCAGGACAGCCAAATCCTCAACATCGGCGTCAATCCAATAAAAACCCTCTTTGGGCGGTAAAAGTGTTTGATTAATGTCTTCAATAGGTGCAAATACACCATTGTTCACGAGACGTATTTTCATATGCAGTCACTCCTTCAATAAAGGTAGAGGAACTGCCGGCTCAATAGGCGGATGCGCAGGGTTAAACCCGATGTCCGCGAGCCGTGCGATGATTAGACATCATCGCGAATGAGCAAGCGTCATCGCTATCAACAGGCCTGCGGGTCGCAGAGAACCGGCAGCAACCGTATTCGGTCGATTTCGGGCTTCGGGTCGCCGTCCATGTTCGTATTCACTCCTTCTTTTAGTGGAATTACAGGACATAATTCTTGTCTAGTATACTCCTGCTTTCGCTTTACATACAAGCATAATTACAACGTTCTGCGCCTATAATGTGTTTATACGAAAACGTAAATCTTGACGCCGTCCGCGTAATGCATTAAAGTGAAAATAATTAGTAAATCGCGACAATCGAATAGACAACTTTCTTATCAAGAGCAGGCGGAGGGACTAGCCCGATGAAGCCCGGCAACCGGCGTAAGCACGGTGCTAATTCTTGCGGAAACAGTAATGTTTCTGAGAGATGAGAGAGGCGGACGGCTTCTTTACCGAGCCATAAGGCCTTTTCTCACAGCAGAAAGGGTCTTTTTGCATTTTCCGGTTGAAGAAAGCAACCTACAGAGGAGTTGAGCGACATGCCAATCAAAGTTCCAGATCATTTGCCGGCAAAAGAAATACTAAGCAACGAGAATATTTTCGTGATGGACGAGAGCATCGCTTATCATCAAGACATCCGTCCGCTTCGCATTGCCATATTGAACCTCATGCCTACGAAGGAAACGACGGAGACGCAATTGCTTCGCCTCATCGGCAACACGCCGCTTCAGGTGGAAGTGGTGCTGCTGCATCCGAAGACACATACGTCTAAGAATACATCCTCCGAGCATCTGGAATCGTTTTATAAGACGTTCCACGAAATCGCGCATGAATATTACGATGGACTCATCATAACGGGAGCTCCGGTTGAGCATATGCCGTTCGAGGACGTCAATTATTGGGAAGAGCTTAAGGAAATCATGGACTGGAGCACGAAGCGCGTCACTTCGACCTTCCATATCTGTTGGGCTGCTCAAGCAGGACTCTACCATCATTACGGCGTGCCGAAATACAATCTCGATAATAAAATGTTCGGGGTCTTCCCGCATTCGATTGAGACCGATAAGCGCAACGTTAATCTGCTCCGCGGCTTCGACGAGCTGTTCTACGTACCGCAATCGCGCCATACGGAAGTTCGCCGCGAAGACATAGATGCGATCGAGCGGCTTGATATTTTATCGGAATCGGCTGATTCCGGTGTCTATATCGTCGCCTCCCGCGATGGCAAACAGATTTTCGTAACTGGCCATTCGGAATACGATCCGGCTTCACTGAAGTACGAATACGACAGGGATAAGTCCAGAGGACTAGAAATTGACGTACCGGTCAATTATTTCCCGGGAGATAATCCAAGCAATGTACCATTGTCGACATGGAGAGCGCATGCGAACCTGCTATTCTCCAATTGGCTCAATTATTACGTTTATCAACAAACACCGTACGATTTAGGTGCCGGTATTTAATAATAATAGGGGAGTGCGTATCAAGCATGAAAATCGAAAGTCATTTGGCACAAATCGGCTCAATCAAGGAGCCTGTAACGGGAGCAGTAAGCTTCCCTGTCTATCAATCAACAGCGTTCCGCCATCCGAAGCTCGGACAAAGCACGGGATTTGACTACACCCGTACGAAGAACCCGACAAGAGCGGTATTGGAAGAAGCAGCAGCGCAGCTCGAATCCGGAGATGCTGGATTTGCCTGTAGCTCGGGCATGGCTGCTCTTCAGACGATATTCGCTTTGTTCAGCCAAGGCGATCACCTGATCGTCTCCCTAGATCTATATGGCGGTACATACCGGCTGCTTGAACGGATTATGAGCCGGTTCGGCGTTACTGCTTCTTATGTTGACACAAATGATATCGACGGCATGTCGGCGTTGTGGCAGCC
The DNA here is from genome assembly GCF_052115185.1 of Paenibacillus sp. 2TAB19. NCBI lineage: Bacteria > Bacillati > Bacillota > Bacilli > Caryophanales > Paenibacillaceae > Paenibacillus > Paenibacillus sp. 2TAB19. The sequence continues at coordinate 8,631 of NZ_JBFRGE010000024.1, forward strand.
GAATACGAAGGCGGTTATTATCGAGACGCCGACGAATCCGTTGATGATGATTACGGATCTTGAACGCGTATGCGCATGGGCGAATTCCAAAGGCTTGATTACGATTGTCGACAATACGTTATTAACGCCGTACTTCCAGCGTCCGATTGAATTAGGCGCAGATATCGTCATTCATAGCGCGACCAAATATTTGGGCGGTCACAATGACGTGCTTGCCGGTCTGATCGTGACGAAAGGCAAGGAGCTTTCCGAACAAATCGCGTTCCTGCACAATTCGATAGGCGCGGTTCTTGGGCCGCAGGATTCATGGCTGCTTATGCGCGGTATGAAGACGCTAGCGCTTCGTATGGATCGCCATCAGCATAACGCAACAGTAATAGCGAATTACCTGCTAGAGCATGAAGCGGTATCTGATGTGTACTACCCGGCGCTTAAGCATCATCCCGGCCACGATGTTCAAAGCCGCCAATCGTCTGGCAACACGGGTATCTTCTCCTTCCGCGTGAAGGATGCACGTTATATTGAGCCGATTCTGCGTCATATCAAGCTGATTGCATTCGCTGAGAGCCTCGGCGGTGTCGAATCGCTAATGACGTACCCGGCTGTTCAGACGCATGCCGATATTCCGCTTGAGATTCGCCAAGCGATTGGCGTTGACGATCGCCTCCTTCGTTTCTCGGTAGGCATTGAGCATTCGGACGACTTAATTGCTGATCTTGAGCAAGCCTTTGCTGCAGCAAAAATCGAGATCGAGGAGGGGCAGTAACAGCATGAGCGAACAGAATAACAAAAATCGCAAGTTTGCGACGAAGCTGCTTCACTTCGGCGCTGAGATCGATGAACAGACGGGCGCATCCAGCGTTCCGATCTTCCAAGCGTCAACTTTCCATCATCATGATATATTCAATCCGCCGCAATATGATTACAGCAGATCGGGTAATCCGACCCGTCAAGCGCTTGAGGATTATATAGCATTGCTTGAGGGCGGCACGCAWGGTTTCGCATTCGCATCGGGCATGGCAGCGATTTCGACGACATTTCTACTATTGTCTGCAGGCGAGCATGTCATCGTAACCGAAGATGTATACGGCGGCACTTACCGACTGTTGACGACGATACTGAGCCGTCTCGGAATCGAGTCGACCTTCGTCGACATGACGGACTTCGAGGCGGTGAAGTCGGCATTGAAGCCGAATACGAAAGCGGTATTCATGGAGACGCCGTCCAATCCAACGCTTAAGATTACGAATATCGCCGAGACGACGGCTTGGGCGAAGGAGCATGGCTTGCTGACGATGCTCGACAATACGTTCATGACGCCGTATCACCAGCGTCCAATCGAACAGGGCGTCGACATCGTGCTGCATAGCGCGACKAAGTTCTTGAGCGGGCATAGCGACGTGTTGGCTGGCCTTGCGGTTACAGCCGACGAAGGCCTCGGCCGCCGCTTGAAGACGTTGCAGAACGGTATGGGAACCGTACTTAGCGCGCAGGAGTCTTGGCTGCTTATGCGCGGTATGAAGACACTGCAAGCACGTATGGAACATAGCGAACGCAGCACACGTAAGCTGGCTGAATGGCTTTCGAATCATCCGCTTGTCGAAGCCGTGTATTATCCAGGCCTAGCTGACCATCCGGGTCGTGAGATTCACGAAAGCCAATCGCTTGGCTACGGAGCGGTCGTGTCATTCGACGTAGGCAGCGGCGACAAAGCGAAGAAAGTGCTTAACGCCGTGCAGATTCCGCTCGTTGCGGTAAGTCTCGGCGCCGTGGAAAGCATCCTCTCCTACCCGGCGATGATGTCCCATGCGGCGATGCCTCGCGAAGTGCGACTGGAGCGCGGCATTACGGACGGCCTCGTGCGCTATTCGGTAGGCCTCGAAGATATCGATGATCTGATTGCAGATCTAGACGCAGCGCTCCGAGCTTAATTTGCCGGGCTCGTTGGCATCACTAGCACCTAAAACGGCAGCTTACCTCAAAAGGTAAGCTGCTGTTTGTTGTCGCATCATATTTGTGATTGGATTTCATCCAATCACAACGGGGTGAGTAGCTCGTAGTTTGCCGTTTGAGTGGAATAAGTACAGTCTAATAAGCTTGAAGAGATGAAAACGAGCAATATAGGCGGATTAGGGTGGATGTTTTCCACTTAAAAGCTTTAAATCTGTCTACAAGACCATTTTCACTGGATAAAATCCATTCAAATGTAGGTCGCTTCTTACAACCTTGTAGTGTTCAGCACCATACTTCTCAATATTGACAATTTGATGCGTTCGTGATGGGTTACTTTAGCGACGCGTTTATGATAGGATTATTCATTGAAAGACTAATTAGATCGGAATGAAGGAGGTCTACGGAATGAGTACGTTGGACCGTATATTGGATAAATCGCTTCGCGGCGAACGCATTACGCTGGAAGAGGGAATGGAGCTGCTTGCATCGGATCAGATCGAGAAGATGGGGCATGTAGCCAATCAAATTATGTTGAGGAAGCATCCTGAGCCGATAACGACATTCGTCGTAGGCCGCAACGTCAATTACACGAATGTGTGCGACGTATATTGCCGCTTCTGCGCGTTCTATCGCGCACCGGGTTCCAAGGAAGGTTATGTGCTGGACGATGAGCTGATTCTGAGCAAAATTCAAGAAACAGTCGACGTTGGCGGCACTGAAATATTGATGCAGGGCGGAACAAACCCGAACTTGCCGTTCACTTACTATACGGACCTGCTGCGCAAGATTAAGCAGCACTTCCCGAACATAACGATGCATTCGTTCTCGCCGGCGGAGATTCAGAAGATGAAGGTAGTATCGGACGGTTTGACGCTAGATGAAGTTATTAAGCAAATCCATGAAGCGGGGTTGGACTCGCTGCCGGGCGGCGGCGCGGAAATTCTCGATGACAGAACACGTCGCAAGATCAGCCGTCTGAAAGGGTCATGGACGGATTGGATGGACGTTATGAAGTCTGCTCACCGTCATGGCATGAACACAACGGCTACTATGGTATACGGATTAGGTGAGACGGTTGAAGAGAGAGCTCTCCACATGCTTCGCATTCGCGACGCACAGGATGAATGCATCGCGAACAAATATGATTCGAAGGGCTTCCTGGCCTTCATCTCGTGGCCGTTCCAGCCGGACAATACGAATCTGAAGCTGGAGAAAGCAAAACCGGAGGAGTATCTCCGTATTGTTGCGGCTAGCCGGATTATGCTCGACAATATCGACAACTTCCAATCGTCTTGGGTTACGATGGGGCCGGATATGGGCAAGCTTTCGTTGTCTTACGGTTGCAATGACTTCGGCAGCACGATGATTGAGGAGAACGTTGTCTCGGCCGCAGGCACGACGCACAAGGTCAATATTGAACTTATTCTTAAGTTGATCCGCGAAGCCGGTAAGATTCCTGCTCAACGGGATACGAAATACAATATTATTAAGATGTATGAAGAATCCGAGCATGCTGCAACGGACTTTGTCATGCAGAACTAGCACGCGATAAATGAGCATTAACGATAGCGCTTGTCTGATTTTTCCTATTCATAGGATTAACTCAGACAGGCGCTTTATGTTTATTGTCTTGATACCATGAATGCCCAAGCTTATTCCAATCTCTTCATCGTATATCCCCCAAGGGGAGACCATATACTGATAAGGAACGAAAGGGGTGAGCTCATGGAGCTGTTTACTGTATCGTTGTCTGCAAGCGCACCGCCTAGGGCGGGCGAATTAGCCAAATCAATGACAGAACAAGCGGTCGTTGCTTTACATATCGACTCAAACGCGCAAACAGCCGCAGCAGTTGAGTTTCTGATGACTAGCKGGCATGATATTCGTTGCGACGCCGTACTGCCGGCTTTTCAATTGCAGTCGCATGGGCCGAGCGTTTATAGGGCGACCTCGAGCGTTTTGGCCGAATATGTGGTGAATGAGCTGGAGTCTGGCATACTAGCCTCCATCATTCGCAAGAAATATCGGAACAATCCGAACGCCGAACCAGCAGTTATTGAGAAATATTGCCATGAAATGCTGCACGGCAAAGAGTGGGACGGCCTTGGGACGAAGTTTCTGGATGCGGATCGGCAACGGCGCAAAAACAAAGTAGCCGAAGAAATTGAATCGTATTTGCAGACACATACGCATCTGAATTTGGCTGGTTTTGCAACGTTTCGCTTAGAGCTGTATCGCAAGGAGCTTGCCGAGGTGGTCGAGTATGCGCTCGACGAATACGTGCTTGATAAGCAGTATCAAGAGTTCATCTCGCTGCTCAAGTATTTCGTGTTTCTTCAAGAAACGAAAGTGCCGCATGTGCATTTGCTTCACAAAGGCGGACATGAGTTCTCGATCTACAATGAGTTTTTTCAACCGCTTGAACCGAAGCCGCCATCCGATCGAATCGTAGCTGAGATGCTGGAGACGGAGATGAATATTGAAGACATGGTTATAAGCTCGCTAATCTCCGTATCGCCGAAGCATATTACGATCCATACGAGACAGCCGGATATGCAGGTGATACGCACGATTGAGACGATCTTCGACTCGAGAGTAACGGTATGCGTGAAATGCGCTTCCTGCAGCAGCAGCTTCGATGAGCTCGTTCAGCCTTAATTTTCTTGACCGATAGCGCCAACAACGCTATAATGGTTCACATATACGATGTGAACAGCAACGACAAAGACATGTATTGGCTAACGGTGCTCGGCTCAGAGAGAGGAAACGACGGCTGCAATTTCCTTCCGAACATAAGACAATATACCCCTTTGAAGCTGTACAGTTGAACCTGAAGCGTTATCGGATTTGTCCGAATAGCACAAAGCAGTAAGCTGTACCGGTTATCCCCGTTATCGGATATTTACAAGGACTGCGGTGAAGCAATAGCAAGCAGTCGAAGTAGGGTGGAACCACGGGTATGCAAGCACTCGTCCCTTCGCGGGATGCGTGCTTTTTTTGCGTTCAAATAACGCTATGAATGACGCTCTCGCTGCAGCAATAGTCGATGAACACACAGGAGGATGAAGGATAATGGCAATTCAAGTGACTTTCCCGGATGGCGCGGTACGCGAGTACGAAGCCGGAACCACAGTTGAAGAAGTAGCGGGCTCGATTAGCTCCGGACTTAAGAAAAATGCGATTGCAGGTAAAATTAACGGCAAGGTAGTAGACGTCTACACGCCGATCGAATCGGACAGCGCGATAGAGATCGTAACCGTAGAATCGGCTGACGGTCTTGAAGTATATCGCCACAGCACGGCGCATCTAATGGCGCAAGCGATCAAGCGAATCTATGGCGACACAGCCGTAAAGCTTGGTATCGGTCCCGTCATCGAAGACGGCTTCTATTATGATATTGACATGGAGCAGTCGCTTACACCCGAAGATCTTGTGAAGATCGAGAAAGAAATGGAGAAGATCGTCCAGCAAAATCTCGATATTCGCCGCCGCGTTGTAAGCAGAGCGGAAGCGCTGGATATCTTCACGAAGCTTGGCGACAACCTGAAGCTCGAGCTCATTCGCGATCTGCCAGAAGAGTCGGTTATAACCATGTACGATCAAGGCGAGTTCTTCGACTTGTGCCGCGGACCTCATCTGCCGTCTACTGGCCGTATCAAAGCGTTCAAGCTGCTTAGCGTCGCAGGAGCTTACTGGCGCGGGGATTCGAAGAACAAGATGCTGCAGCGTATTTACGGAACGGCATTCCCTAAGAAAGCGCAGCTTGACGAGCACCTTCACTTCCTAGAGGAAGCGAAGAAGCGCGACCACCGCAAGCTCGGCCGCGAGCTGAAGATGTTCACATTCTCCCGTGAAGTCGGTCAAGGTCTGCCGCTATGGCTGCCGAACGGCTCGAAGGTTCGCAGAACGATGGAGCGTTATATCGTTGACCTGGAAGAGCGTCTAGGCTATGAGCATGTGTACACGCCAGTACTGGCTAACGTGGAACTGTACAAAACGTCCGGCCACTGGGAGCACTACAGCGAGGATATGTTCCCTACAATGGTTATGGACAACGAAGAACTTGTCCTTCGTCCGATGAACTGCCCGCATCATATGATGGTATTCAAAAGCGATATGCGCAGCTACCGTGATCTGCCTGTCCGTATTGCGGAGCTCGGCACGATGCACCGTTACGAAATGTCCGGTGCGCTTACAGGTCTTCACCGTGTTCGCGCCATGACGCTGAATGACGCACACATCTTCTGTCGTCCGGATCAAATCAAGGAAGAATTCGCTCGTGTCGTTAACTTAATTCGCAAAGTGTATGAGGATTTCGGTATTAAGGAATACCGTTTCCGCTTGTCGTACCGCGATCCGAAGGATACGGAGAAGTATTTCCAAAACGACGAGATGTGGGAAATGTCGCAACGTATGCTGCGCGAGGTTGTAGAGGAGCTCGATCTTCCATTCTTCGAGGCCGAAGGCGAGGCTGCGTTCTACGGTCCGAAGCTCGACGTACAGATCAAGACGGCCCTTGGCAAGGAAGAGACGCTCTCCACTGCACAGCTCGATTTCCTGCTTCCTGAGCGCTTTGAGCTTGAATATATTGGCGACGACGGCAAGAAGCACCGCCCTGTCGTTATTCACCGCGGCATTATTAGTACGATGGAGCGTATGACGGCGTTCTTGCTTGAGAACTTCGCCGGCGCATTGCCGCTGTGGCTTTCGCCGGTACAAGCGAAGGTCATTCCTGTATCGACAGCGTATGAGGAATATGCGCGCAGCGTTGCCGAACAATTGCAAGCAAGCGGCATTCGCGTAGAGAGTGATCTCCGCAACGAGAAGCTTGGTTACAAGATCCGCGAAGCACAGCTTGAGAAAGCGCCGTACATGCTCGTTGTCGGCGAGAACGAGATGCAAGCGGGTGCGGTTTCGGTCCGCAAACGCGGAGAAGGCGACATCGGCGCTATGCCAGTCGCAGAATTGATCGGTCTGCTTCAGAAGCAGATCGCCGAGAAGCACCAATAAGCCAAATCAAAAGCGATAACGCATAAAGCTTGTGCCGTCTGGGCATTATTCTCTGTGAGGAGGAAGTAGCCCAGATGGTAACAAGCTTTTACTATTGGATCAAAGCAATCCCGTTACTGCTCTACATGGCGATCATTGCTGTAGCTATGAATATGACGGCTGCAGCTAGCGTCTCAGCGGAAGGGGATGCCGCATCGCGGCATATGAGCGCAGAACAAATGGCGAGAGTCCAAGCATATACGAAGCAGAAGGAGCAGCCGGATACGGTCAAGGTCGTAGCGACAGGCTACACGGCCGGAGTAGAATCGACAGGCAAGCGTCCGGGTCATCCGCAATACGGTATTACGTATTCCGGCGTCAAGGTGAGGCGAGATCAAGTGTCTACGATTGCCGCTGACCCCAAGTTTCTGCCGATTGGCACGCTTCTTTATATTCCGGGGTACGGCTATGGCGTTGTAGCCGATACGGGCAAGGCGATCAAGGGTAACAAAATCGATCTATACTTCGAGACGATCAAAGAAGTATACGAGCAATGGGGCAAGCGAACGGTCGACGTTCAGGTGCTTAGACGGGGGTCGGGAAAGCTGTCTCAATCATGGTTAAACCAAATCAATCAAGCGGTTGAAGCCGGCAAGCCGATCCCTCAAACATACCTCGAATCGTGACGAAATGGTCGAATAATAAGGTACAAACTTGCCATACTATTGATGGACGGGGAGGTGAATACAATGGCAAAGAACAAAAACAACAAAGCACAGAACAACCAGTACAATGCCGAATTCGCTGAAGAGTTCAATCAGAACAATTCCAATGCGGCTGGMAAACAATCGAACGCTGTGCAGCAAAAAGCGCAGAAGTAACGTTAGCGACATAAGCGCGTAACTGAAACAACCAATACAAAGCGATAATGCCGCCATAGGTTTTCCTATGGCGGCTTCTTCGTATGATATGAAGGTGCATCTGAAAGCGCTTTACACCTGTCGAATGCTAGTATATAATGTAGGAAATTTTTGTATTATGATGCTGAGAGGGGCGGAAATTTGTCATGAGCGCTGTCACACGTTGGTTTTCACGTAATAACTCGTCTGCAGAAGGTGCTTCTGCCGGGGAACAGCATGAACGGATGACGAAGCTGTTGAACGAATCGGTCGTCATTTCCGACCAATTGAATGCAGCGGTAGACGAGGTAGATCAAACGATCGGCCATCTCACTGATATTGCGGATCAGTCCGCCGTGCAAGAGCAGTCGCTTCGCGCCAAGAGTTCTCTCGCGATGAGCAGAATCGAGGAGACATTCGCCGCCTTGCAAGAAGTATCGTCTGCGGCAGAGGAAATAAATGAAGCGTCAGAACATCTGAACAAGAAGAGTAAAGAAACGAAGGAAGTCGTCATCGAGGTATGCCGCTCCCTCACAAGCACCGATCAGGTTATGAGCGATCTGAACGCACATAATCAGAATATGGAGCAGCACATCCGTCAGTTGATCGACCAGACCTCATACATAAATGAAATTAACCAATTTATTCAAGAAATTGTGTCCCAGACCTCGCTTCTGGCGCTGAACGCTTCGATTGAAGCAGCCCATGCCGGCGAATACGGACGCGGGTTCGCCGTTGTTGCCCAGCAGATCAAGAAACTTGCCGAGCAAAGCGGAGAAGCTGTTAAGCGCTCATCCGAGCTTGTCGAACAGATCGAGAGCGGTGTTAAGCTCGTTGTCGACGCGGTTGAACTGGAGAAAGCGTCCGTTGAGCGAGGCGTTGCCGAAATGTCGGTCAACAAGGAACGGATGGACGTTATTTTCTCGCGCATCATTGAAGTAGATGAGCTTGTGCAGCAGACGAGTGCGGCCAGCAGTCAGCAGACGGCACATATGACAGGTACGACATTGATGCTGAAGGATGTTGTTGGTTCTGTTGATGAGACGCTCCAAAGCGTGGACGGCACGCTTCGGATGACGAAGAAGCAGCGTGAACAGATTGGCAAGCTGAACCGTATCGGCCGTAACCTGCAGCGCTCTTCCGCCGATCTGACGAAAGCGATCGATCAAGTGGGCATTAAACGATTGGACAAGACAGTGAAAGTCAACGTCCAGTCGCTGCTGGAATGGCTAAGAGCCGTGGCGGCCGATCAAGAGCTTGCATCGCTTGACGAAGCGAAGCACGAAGCAAGACTGACCGAGCTGCTTCGCTCGAAGCCGGAGATTGAAGCGATATGGTCCAATCGGGATGACGGATCGTTCCTATTCTCCCTTCCGGAGGCAGGCTTGCTGAATGCAAAGGGACGTGATTGGTGGAAGCGGGCCATTACAGGTCAGACGTTTCAATCGGAGATATACGTATCGGCGATTACAAAGCAGCTATGCTTGACCATATCCGTTCCGATCGTGAAGGATGGAGCTAAGATCATAGGCGTCATAGGAGCCGATATTTCATTATAGGAATATTCAACTTGCACAAAAAATAGCTGACATGGACAACATTCAGACAAAAAAACAGTTTTCAAACCGCCTTTACTTGTTGTATGATTATCAATGTAAGTAATAATCACATGACAAGACAGGTGAACTATCATGGTAGATCCGATTATTCATACGGCCTATAGCCGCACGTCACATCATTATAAAGMGGGCGAAGTATTTCCGTTTATTGACGCTTTCGTAGCGAAGAAGGAACAGGAAATTACGGAAATCGAACAAATGGTCGAGCGTTACGAGAAGCGCCGCTTAATGGAGGATCGCGCCTACCAATCCATGTCTACGCTCAAGAGGCTGCTATCCGGCAAGAAACCGGATCATCACTTGGCAGTCGAATATATTCATTTCGTGAAGAAGCCAATGGAGAAGGTACGTGCCCTAAGGCTGGAGATTGAGAATGCAAGATCGATTCAAAGCCGTGCTTCTGCGAATGACATCGTATCGGTATCGGATGAGCTTGCAGTTGAGATGATCGATTAATTAACATCATATATAGAAGAAGAACCGTCAGATCGTATATGCGATCCGACGGTTCTTTTTTTTAATTGCTTTTCAGTTTATCGACATCAAGGAAGTCATGCTCCTGACTGTAGGCTGGTACGCCGTGAATGCCGACATCGAGACCGACCAATTCTTCGTCCTTCGATACGCGAACGGGAATGATTTTGCGAATAAGCCATAACACGCCCCATGTGATAACGAAGCCCCACACCGACACAATAACGAGTCCAAGCGCTTGTACGCCTAGCAGGCTCCAGCCTCCGCCGTAGAACAGGCCGTAATAGCCTTTGCCGATTCCCGCAGTCAGCTCCGGCATTGCGAACAAGCCGACGGCGATTGTGCCAAGACTGCCGCTAATGCCATGAACCGCGAACGCGCCGACGGGATCGTCGATTTGTTTCTTCTCCAGCCATTCCGTTACGAGCACCATTGCGATGCCGCAGACAGCGCCGATGCCGATTGCCGCGCCATCGGATACGAATGCGCAGCCGGCTGTAATGCCGACAAGCCCTGCAAGCGAGCCGTTAATGACCATCGGCGGGTCAGCCTTCTTGTAGCGGAACATCGTGAACAGGATACAAGTTGYCCCGCCGGCGGCAGCCGACAGCATCGTCGTGACGGCGATATGGCCGATTGCAGTGTTGGTTGCGCTAAGCGTACTGCCTGCATTGAAGCCGAACCAGCCAAACCAAAGAATGAACGCTCCAACCGAGGCGAGCGGCAGATTGGAAGGAGGCACGATATTGACTTTGCCGTCAGCCATGAATTTGCCGATACGCGGGCCGATGAAGATCGCAGCGGCAAGCGCCGAGAAACCTCCGAGCGCGTGAATGACGGCTGAGCCTGCGAAGTCGATCATGCCTAGTTTGCCGATAAATCCGTTGCCTGACCAGACCCAATGTCCCGCAAGCGGGTAGATAAGGCCGGTCATCGCGATAGTCAGCAAAATATAAGCTCTAAAGTTGATTCTCTCTGCGACTGCGCCGGATACGATAGAAATAACTGCGATTACAAAGGCGCACTGGAACAGCCAATACGTTTCATTGGAAATGTTCAATTGGATATGCGATAGATCGCCATTCATTAGAAAGCCTGTCGTACCGATAAGGCCGCCGGCGTCCTTGCCGTACATAAATGCAAAGCCGATAAAGTAAAAGACGAGTGCGCCGAATGCAATATCCACGAATACTTTCATAATAATACTGACAGCGTTCTTCTGCCTTACGAAGCCTGCTTCCAGTAAAGCGAAGCCGCCCTCCATAAGTAAAATCATCGCCGCCGTCAAAACGACCCATATCGTATCCAGTCCCTTTGACAGTTCTATAATGTCCATTGTTGTCATCCCCGATCGTCATGTCATGTATGGTTCGCGAATATGCAGCTATTGCCGTCCAGGATGCATTAACCGATAACGCTTATCTCTTTCTCCTAATCCGTTCATCATTATAAATAGTAGGAGTTAGCTATGTCAACGTCCTTGCGTTATGTTTTGTAACGCAAGTCAGCTATTTTTGGCGTGATAGGTAGAAAAAAGCCGGTTTTGATCGACAAGTCGTAAGTAATCTCAGTCTCTAGACCGATTCACATTTCAATCGGCCGTCCCTTTTTATAATGCCATGTCGTCCGTTATACTAGAGCTATCACATTCAAAGGCGCAGTCTTGAAGGAGTTGGATAGGGATGAACGGAAATTTTTTCGGGCGATTGTTAACCGGGGTCGTCATCATAGCGATAGGCATCATGTTTTTGTTGCGACAGATGGGACATGTAAGCTTTGATTTCGGCGAAGTGTTCTCAACGTATTGGCCGGTTATCATTATTTATACTGGCTTACACGGATTAATCAGAGGGTCTGGCTGGTGGAACGGCATTGTGCTCATCGTCGGATTCGTCTTCTTGGGACGCAACCTCGAATGGTTCGACTGGTCGATTGGAGATATTATTCCTTATTTATGGCCGATTATTATTATCGTAGTAGGCTTTAAGATGCTTTGGAGGCCGAGACGCAATTATGATCCGCCTTCTGACGATTGGGAGCAGTATCCTTTCTCAAGTGATGAAGACGTGCCTCCGGCGCCGCCACTTCATCCGGACCCATTAAAAGGACCGAACCTAAAGAAGGAAGCTAATCCGGAGCTGGTGAAGCCTGACGATCGTTCAGGAAGCTGGACGTTCTCGCCGGGCGCAGATTACGGGGTAGAGGATCCGCCAGTCAAAAAGCATAGTAAGCACTGGACCCATCATCAGCAGCATCGTGCCTACAAAGAATGRAAGCATCACATGAAGCATGGCCACCATATGGAGCATGTGGAATGGTGGAATCATGGCGATAAGGGCGTGCAGAGCAGATCCGGTTTTATCGGCGATATTCATATCGGGCAAGACTACTGGGAGCTTAAGCCGCTTAACGTGTCGCACTTCATCGGAGATACCATTCTCGATCTGACGAAGGCGCAAGTGGCGGTCGGAGAAACGAGAATCCATATTTCATCGTTTATCGGCGATGTGAAGGTGTTCGTGCCGAACGACTACGAGATTGGCGTACAGGTGCTGACAAGCTCGTTCATCGGCGATGTAAAGATATTGGATCGGAAAGAGGGCGGCATGTTCAAGCATATCAACATTCAATCCCCTTCTTACAGCGATTCGGATAAAAAAATCAAGCTGATCGTCAGCACCTTTATCGGCGATGTGCGTGTTACGAAGGTGGGGTAACGGGGATGATGGTACGTTTCCTTCGAAGCGGCAAGTGGGAGCTGATCGCGATGTTCGTGGCAGCTTCGGTCGTTTCGTTCGTACTCGCCGCTGTTACATGGAGCGGATTGAAGAATGAGACACCAATGACGGAAGTTCGCCTCGGGGCGGCCTCCGTCTTCCTGCTTGTCAGCGTCGTCTTCGGCTACTGGGCGGCACAGCGCATTCAGAGACGGATCGATACGCTTCATCTGTCGTTCAAGCAGGCGGCTAACGGCAATTACAGTGTTCGAATTACGGAGTTCGGCCACGTCTCGTTCAATGAGCTGTATCGCGAATTCAATGCGCTTGCGGAACAGATGGAAGAGAAGATGAAATGGATTCAGATGGTAGGCGAGGAGCAGATCATGGAGGGGGCGCTTTCGAATGAGGCCGCTGTTCTCGAAGAGCGGAAGCGGCTTGCGAGAGACTTGCATGATACGGTTAGCCAACAACTGTTCGCTATTCATATGTGCGCCTCGTCGCTGCCTAAGCTGCAGCAGGTTGACCGTGAGCGTGCGGATTCGGTTATGGAGCAGCTTGTCCAAATGTCGAACACGGCACAGAAGCAGATGCGCAACTTCATTGCCCAGCTAAGGCCGATGGAGCTGGAAGGCCAAACGCTGCATGAGGCGCTTAACAAATGGTTTCCCGATTATTGCCGGCAAAACAATTTGCAAGGTGTGCTGGAATGGCGGTTGATGGGCGAGCTGTCCGAAGCGAAGGAGCATCAGCTATTCCTTATTATTCAGGAAGCGATTGCGAATGTAGTGAAGCATGCGAGAGCAAGTCAATGTACGCTAACGCTTGCGGATACGGAACGGCAAGTCGTCATGAGCTTGCAGGATGACGGGGAAGGCTTCAAGGTTAGCGACGTAAAGCGCGGTTCCTACGGCCTAACGACGATGCAGGAGCGGGCGCAGAAGCTTGGCGGCAAAACGGAAATACTGAGTAAACCTGGCAGCGGCACGAGAGTGAAAGTGACAATACCAACGATATGGCGGGGAGAGAACAGGAAATGAGCGTAACGGATACGATTAAGATGATGATCGTTGACGATCACGATATGGTTAGGACAGGGCTGCGGACTTATCTGATGCTTGAGCCGAAGTTTGAAGTCATTGCCGAAGCAGGAAGCGGGCAAGAAGCGCTGAATGTGCTTGGCAACAGATCGCAGGAGACGTTGCCTGACATGATCCTGATGGATTTAATGATGCCGGGAATGGACGGGATCGAGACGACGAGAGCTGTATTGGCTAAATATCCGAATATAAAGATTGTGATGCTCACAAGTTTCCTGGAGGATGACAAAGTCTACGGGGCGATCGAGGCGGGAGCGACCAGCTATGTGCTGAAGACGGTATCGTCCGAAGAGCTGATCTATGCGCTCGGCGCCGCATTCAAAGGAATGCCGGTCATGACCGCGGACGTCTCGCAGGCGCTGACGAGAGGCTTGCGTCAACGGACGGCGCAATCCGGCGACGAAGGCCTTACGGAGCGTGAGAAGGAAGTGCTGCTGCTCATTGCCGACGGTCAATCCAATAAGGAGATTGCCGAGGAGCTTCATATTAGTATCAAAACGGTCAAGACGCATGTCAGCAATCTATTGATGAAATGCGAGCTGGAGGATCGCACGCAGCTTGCGGTGCTTGCGCATCGCAAAGGCTGGGCGAAGCGCACATAATATGGCACGAGGCGGTTATACTATCTTTTAACGTACGTTCAGTAAGCAGCGAATGCGAATACGGGCGTAAGCGCAAGCGAAAAGGAGTAGACTGTCATGAAATTTATTTCATCATCGCTAGAGTCCATCGAACAGAACTTCAATGAAGCCAGAGCGGTGCTTGAGCAGCATCAATTTACTTTGGGAGGCAACTGGGAGTATAGCAACGGCTCCTTCGACCGAGCGCTGGATGAATCCCATAAAGTATGGCTTCGTATTCCGTTTGATGTCGTAACCGGCTATATCGATAGCGAGACAACGGAGAACGATGCAACGATTAGACTTGGCAAGCCATATGTGCTTAAGCATATTTATCAAGAGGGCAATGATCCCGAAGCTTCAATAAGAACCTTCGGCGCAATGTTCGATCAGTTCMAATCGCCTTCTAATCCCGATGCACCGGTCGAAGACCGGTGGATTACGCGCGCGAAGCAGGCAATAACCGAGGTTGAGGGGTTATTGTAACCGTTGAAATGAGATGCAGAACGAAATGACACTGGAATTTCTCCATTTATGAGAAATTCCAGTTATTCGTCAGTCTCGAAATAACTCCGATRGGAGTTTTTTTTATTTCTGTTTAAATTCCTTTTAAGTTTGTTTTAAGGTAGAATGTGCATGATAGAACTAATAAAACGAGCTCGCCTCTCACGGAATACGAGAGTAGAGGCATGAACGATATCCTTCAAGGAGGCTTAACACGATGGACGATCAAAACAACAAAAAAGGCTATGATGAGTTTTTTCGCGATCATAATGAGGAGCAGCAAGACGCAAGCGGAACAAATGAGCAGGAGCAGTATGAAGCGGAGCCGATAGCTTCGGACCTTCCTGAACAGACAGCTAAGCCTTCCTACTATTATTCATATGGACCATTCAAAGCCGGCGCTCAATCCGATTCCTCGCAGCCGAATCGTTATCAATCGGCTGGATCGCAGCCGCAGCCGGAGCAACTACAGGCAAATTCATTGCAGACTACTAATGCTGATGCTAATGATACGACTTACGAAACTTCCGATGCAGACGATAACGTTAATGCACCTCAGCCCGTACAGCAACAAATTCGTCCATTCACGCCGGTTAGCCCTGGGGGCAAAGGTCCTTGGACGGTCAGAGAGCCGAAGCGCACCTCTTTCAAAGCGATGTTCGCCTCGTTCCTTGCTGGTGTCGTTCTCGTAGGCGGACTGATGTGGACGGCAGACACGCGCAACTGGTTCACGGCGGATCAAGTGCAAGCAACCGTGAAAGAATCGACGGGCAGCGGCACACAAGCCGGAGCGGGCAGCACGGCAGGCGGTTCAGCCTCAACGGCAGCTGCTCGGACGGATGATATTGCCGGTCTGTTCGAAACGGCAAGTCCAGCAGTCGTGAAGATCGAGACGTTCACGAACGTATCGACCGGCAACGGCGGCAGCATGCTGGATGATTCCTTCTTCCGCCAGTTCTTCGGCAATGACTTCCCTGACTCGCAGCAGCAGCCAGAGCAAGGCAATGATGATCAAATGCAGCAGACGGGCATCGGAACAGGCTTCTTCTTCGACAAGTCCGGTTATATTCTTACGAACCAGCATGTTGTCGGTGAATCTGACAAAATCGAGGTCATCGTGCAAGGCTATGATAAGCCGTTCACGGCTGAGCTGCTAGGATCAAGTTATGAATTAGACCTTGCTGTGCTTAAAGTGACAGGAGAAAAGGAATTCCCGACCTTGCCGCTGGGCAGCTCAGATAACATTAATATCGGCGACACCGTCGTTGCGATCGGCAATCCGTACGGCTTCGATCATACCGTAACCGTCGGCGTGCTAAGCGCGAAGGAACGTCCGATCGATATTCAAGATACGCAAGGCGAGCGCAACTATGAGCATTTGCTGCAGACTGATGCTTCGATTAACCCAGGTAACTCTGGAGGCCCGCTGCTCAATCTGAACGGCGAAGTCGTAGGTATCAATACAGCTGTTAGTTCGCAAGCACAAGGCATCGGCTTTGCCATTCCGACAAGTACGATCCAAGAGGTGCTTGATAGTCTTAAGAGCAATGTAGAAATTCCGAAGGAAGCTATTCCGTTCATCGGAGCGGAGCTATCCGATGTGACAGAAGAGATCGCGAAGCAACTTGGACTGAGCAAGGCTGAAGGATCAATCGTACGCAACGTGTACTACAAATCGCCTGCACATTTGGGCGGCATCCAACAATATGACGTTATCGTGGGAATCGATGGCAAGAAATACAGCAATACGCAATCGTTAATCGAGGCGATTAAGAAGCACAAAGTTGACGACAAAGTGGAACTGAATATTATCCGCCAAGGCAAAGAGCAAAATGTCGAGGTCGTCATCGGCGACAAAAATAAATTCGTTACAGAGTAAGCGAGCATCGCAAATAAGAGCGCAGAGCCATACACACTCTGCGCTTTTTGCTGCAAGGAGAAAAAGGAGAATACGTATGAGACAACATATTGTAGTCGTAGATGATGATGACAAAATCATTTCGTTATTGCGCAGAAGCTTGGCATTCGAGGGATATGAGGTCACTACCGCGTCCAATGGGGCGGAAGGGTTAAAGGCTTTGCTTGGAGCAGACCCTGATCTGCTTATATTGGATGTCATGATGCCGCAAATCGACGGTTGGGAAGTGTGCAGGAGGGTTCGCGAGGGCGGCAGCACCGTGCCGATTCTCATGCTCACGGCGAAGGACGATATTAATGATCGCGTAAGAGGGCTCGATCTTGGCGCAGACGATTATTTAGTTAAGCCGTTCGCGCTGGAGGAGCTGCTCGCCCGCGTCCGCGCGCTGCTGCGCCGCAAGTCGGACAAGCTAGAGGAACAAACCAGCCAATTGATCTATGAGGATCTTGCGCTTGATATGGACGCTAGAGAAGCCATTCGCGCTAGCCGCCGCATCGAGCTGACGAGCAAGGAGTATGATCTATTGCTATTCTTCATGCAGAATCCGCGCCGAGTGCTGACCCGTGACTCCATCATGGAAAAAATATGGGGCTATGACTTCAGCGGCGAATCGAATGTGCTTGAAGTATATATTGCAATGCTCCGCCAAAAGGTTGAAGAGGGCGGAGGAAGCAGGCTTATACAAACGGTACGCGGTACTGGCTATGTGTTGCGAGGAGAGGCAGGTTAAGCGCTATGTCAATCCGTCTTCGCCTTACGCTTTGGTATTCCGGCTTGCTTGCCGGGACGCTTATCGCCGTAGGGCTAGTCGTTTATTTATTCGTCAACTGGAATACGTACGCAGAGGCCAAGGAACAGCTTAAGGCGCAAAACAGTACGATATTCGTACAGCCAACGGTAAACTTTCTGGATGAAAATGAATGGAACTTCCAAATCGCCCGTATTGGCAGAGGACCAGAACAAAAAAAAATTTATATGCAGATAGTGAGTTATAAAGACGGTGTTGTAAGACAAGAGGATCAGCTAAGACAATATGGTACGATTATTCCTTATCCAGAGGCAGACAAGGATCCAAAGGAAGGTTTTCGCAAAGTTAAAGTCACAATAAATAACGACAAATTCGATATGCTTACCTACCAACGCCCGATTGAGCTTGAGGATGGCACATTAATCGGCATTTTGCAGCTCGCTGTATTTTCCAATAATGAAGAGGATTTTTTGAGGGGACTTCGGACGATCCTTATTTTCTCCTCTCTTTTCGTCATCCTTATAGCCTTCACAGGCGGCTTGTTCATCGCGCGCCAGGCGCTCCGCCCAATTGAACGCGTTATTCGGGCGACGGAGCAAATCGAGAAAGGCTCGGAGCTGAATATGCGGATACCGGCAGCCGAATCCAATGATGAGATTGGAAGGCTCGTTCATACGCTCAATATGATGTTATCCAGAATGGAGCTTGCCTACAATGAGCTCGATGAGTCATATAAGGCGCAGCGCAGGTTCGTATCGGATGCGTCGCATGAGCTTCGTACGCCGCTCACGACCATTCGCGGCAATATCGATCTGCTGGAGCGGATGTGGACTCGCATTAAGGAAACGAACCCTGAGAAGGGAAGCGGAGATTGGCTGCCGTTCGATATGGAGCATTGGGATATGTCGCGGGAAGCGATGAGCGATATATCGGCGGAAGCGAAGCGAATGAGCACGTTGGTCAACGATTTGCTTGCGCTTGCGAGAGCGGATGCCGGTTATGTCATGGAAAAGGAACATCTGGCGCTGCTCCCTATCGCGGAAGAGGTCGCTCGGAGAGCTCAGCTGCTTCCGCGGAAAGCGGAGTGGATAATTGGCGATCTATCCGCTCTGAACGGCGTATATGTCAAGGGTAATCATGATTATTTGCAGCAGCTGTTGTTCATATTTATCGAGAATGCCTTTAAGTATACGGAGCGCGGTCATATCGAGCTTGGCGCATTGCGAGGCAATGGACAAATCGGCATTACGGTTGAGGATTCAGGCATTGGCATGAATCCCGACGAGATCCCGCATATTTTCGATCGGTTCTATCGCGCTGATGAATCACGCGGCGTTACGGTGGGAACGGGGCTTGGATTATCAATCGCCAAGTGGATTATCGACGAGCATCAGKGGTCGGTGGAAGTGACGACGCGCGAGGGCGAAGGGACGAAGTTTACAATATGGCTGCCAGTAGTCTTTTCCGGGAACGCTCCTTCGACTATAATAGAAGGAACGGATCATTTAATCGAGTAGTTATAATAGGGCGTATCCGGTAAGAAAGCAGGTGCAATAGATGGAAATTGTCAAAATATCGCCGCGCGGTTACTGCTACGGTGTTGTCGATGCGATGGTGCTTGCCTTGCAAACGGCGAAGAACCTTGAATTGCCGCGGCCAATCTATATTCTTGGCATGATTGTTCATAACGCTCATGTAACGGAAGCGTTCGAGCAGGAGGGCGTTATTACGCTTGACGGGGCGAATCGTTTGGAAATATTGGATCAGATCGAAGAGGGAACTGTTATTTTCACGGCTCATGGCGTATCTCCTGAGGTGCGCAAGCGAGCCCGTGATAAGGGGTTGTCCGTCGTTGACGCGACCTGTCCTGACGTAACGAAGACGCACGACCTGATCCGCGAGAAGACGGCTGAAGGTTATCATATTATTTATATCGGGAAGAAAGGTCATCCCGAGCCGGAAGGCGCCATCGGCGTTGCGCCGGATATGGTGCATCTGATCGAGAAGGAAGAAGAGATCGATTCTCTTCAAGTGCCTGAAGGGCGTCTCATCATTACGAATCAAACAACGATGTCCCAGTGGGATATTCGGCATATTATTCAGAAGCTATCGGAGAAGTTTCCCACTGCTGAGGTTCATAACGAGATTTGCCTTGCTACCCAAGTGCGGCAAGAAGCCGTTGCAGGTCAAGCGGGCACGGCTCAGCTCTGCATCGTCGTTGGCGACCCCCGTAGCAACAACTCGAACCGCTTAGCGCAGGTATCTGAGGAAATTGCGGGAGTGAAGGCGTACCGGGTAGCTGATGTATCAGAGATTGAGCGAGAGTGGCTGATCGGTATTGAACGAGTAGCCGTCACTTCCGGCGCATCTACGCCGACGCCGTTAACGAAAGAGGTTATTGCTTACTTGGAGCAGTACGACGATAACAATCCCGACACATGGGAGATTAAGCGTACGGTTAATATGAATAAGCTGCTTCCGAACATTAAGATTAAGAGCRCTAGCGCTGCCGAGTAACAGGGCACGTTAACTAAGAGGAAATTAGGTCGATGCTGCGGGCTTCAGATTTGAAGCAAAGCGGTACCGGCCTATTTCTGCTGTAGCCTGCAATTGTTGATTAGGCAACGGCAGTAAACTCAGCCACAGAAAAAACGGGTTGACGGATACGGTTATTTCTTGTATATTTACTTTAGCGATTAAAAGCGTAGAAGCTTCACAGCGTATAAGCTTAAAAGCGTATAAGCGTTGCAGTGTGAATGATGAAGATGTGACCAAGGAAAAATCATATAAAATAATAGGAGTGATTCAAGATGATCGTCATTACTAATCCGCAAATTTCCGAAGAACGCATTAACGAAATCGTAGCCCACATTGAGAAAGCAGGCGTACAAGCGCATGTATCGATTGGGACGGACCGCACAGTAATTGGCATTATCGGCAAGGCAGAGCCAACGCTTGCTGAGCACCTGCGCCAAATGAAAGGTGTAGAGAATGTGATCAAAATTTCAAAGTCATATAAGCTGGCTAGCCGTGACTTCCATCCGGACGATACAGTCATCGACATCAAAGGCGTAAAGATCGGCGGCAGCAACCTCGTTATTATGGGCGGACCGTGCGCTGTGGAATCTCCAGAACAGATCGACGAGATTGCTCGCCTTGTTAAAGCGGCAGGCGGTCAGGTGCTTCGCGGAGGCGCATTCAAGCCTCGTACCGGTCCTTACAGCTTCCAGGGCGTAGGAGTGGAAGGTTTAGTTATGATGGCCGAGGCAGGCAAGAAACACGGCTTGCTGACGATTACAGAGGTAATGACGCCGGAGTACGTCGATGTATGCGCGGAGTACGCTGACATTCTCCAAGTAGGCACAAGGAATATGCAGAACTTCGACCTGCTTCGGAAGCTTGGTACGATCCAGACTCCGGTGCTGCTGAAGAGAGGCTTCAGTTCTACTTATGACGAGTTCCTGAATGCAGCGGAATACATTCTAGCCGGCGGCAATCCGAATGTTATGCTGTGCGAACGAGGAATCCGAACGTTCGAAACTTACACGCGGAACACGCTTGACCTATCTGCCATTCCGGTGCTGCAATCTCTCAGCCACTTGCCTGTTATATCAGATCCAAGTCACGGTACGGGCCGTCGCGAATTGGTAGAGCCGATGTCGAAGGCTTCGGTAGCTGCTGGGGCCAACGGACTTATCGTAGAGATGCATACAGATCCTGATAATTCTATGACTGGCGACGGCGTACAATCCTTATTCCCGGATCAATTCGCCAACTTGCTGAAGCAATTGGAACAGCTCGCTCCTCTAGTAGGCAAACAGTTCGATACGCCGAAAGCGCCTGCTGAAGCATTCAAGGAATGGAAAATTTAACATAGTCTAAATCACCGCGCCGCCCTTACTGCAGTAAGGGTGGCGCGGTTTTTGCTGTGGTGGGTTAAGGAGGAATTGTGAACATCTGTTCAAACTTGTAAGTATACCTAACATCGCGATAAAAAATACCTTACATAGCTATTGACGGAGGTGAAACCGTAGTTTTATAATAACGTCATGGTTTGGAGCAATTATTGAACAATACTTGTTCAACACAACGCTAATGTTCGGAAATGGAGGAAATTATTCATGTCAGTTCAAAATGTTTTGGACAATATTAAAGAAAACAGCATTCAGTTTGTCGATTTCCGCTTCGCAGATCTTCTGGGTCGCGCTCACCACATCACTCTTCCTGCAACTGAGGTAGACGCTGATACTTTCGTTAACGGTGTAGCATTTGACGGTTCTTCGATCCACGGTTTCCGCGGTATTGAAAATTCCGATATGGTAATGATGCCAGATACGGAATCCGTATTTATCGATCCTTTCACAGATCACCCTACATTAAACGTTATGTGTAACATCTATACGCCAGAGGGCGAGCGCTATGACCGCGATCCGCGCAGCATCGCTCAAAAGGCTGAAGAATATCTTCAAACGACTGGCATTGGTACGACTGCATTCTTCGCACCAGAACCTGAATTTTTCATTTTTGACGAAGTTCGCTATGAAAGCACAATGAATTCGTCTTCGTATATGGTTGAATCCGAGGAAGCTGGCTGGAATACGAACCGCAAAGAAGACGGCGGCAACCTTGGCTCGAAAATTCCAGTAAAAGGCGGCTATGTTCCAGTAGCTCCAGTTGACTCCCAACAAGACATCCGTAGCGAAATGGTTCGCTTGTTGCAAGAATCCGGCCTTCGCGTAGAGCGTCATCACCATGAAGTTGCTACAGCTGGTCAAGCGGAAATCAACTTCCGTTTCGACACCCTTACAAAAACAGCTGACAACCTGATGAAATTCAAATACATCATTCACAACACAGCTCGCCAATACGGCAAAACGGTTACTTTCATGCCGAAGCCATTGTTCGGCGACAACGGTAGCGGTATGCACGTTCATACGTCGATCTTCAACGGTGATTCCCCGTTGTTCTACGACAAAGGCGCTTACGCTAACCTGAGTGAACTTGCTATGCACTACATCGGCGGCGTACTTTACCACGCTCCGGCTCTTATCGCAATTACGAACCCAAGCACGAACTCGTTCAAACGTCTTGTGCCTGGTTACGAAGCACCGGTTAACCTTGTATTCTCGAAAGGCAACCGTTCCGCAGCGATCCGTATTCCTATCGCAGCTGTAACGCCTAAAGGTTGTCGCATCGAGTTCCGTACACCGGACAACACAGCTAACCCTTACCTTGCATTCGCTGCTATGCTGCTTGCTGGTCTGGACGGCATTAAGCGTAAGCTTGATCCTGTTGCTCTTGGCTACGGTCCATTCGACAAAAACATCTATGAATTGCCAGAAGAAGAGAAGAAAGAAATCCGCAGTGTTCCTGGAACACTTGACGAAGCGCTTAACGCACTTGAAGCGGATTCCGCATTCTTGACTGAAGGCGGCGTATTCACGCAAGAATTCATCGATAACTACGTTGCAATCAAGCGCGCTGAAGCGAAAGCTGTTGCAATCCGTATTCACCCGCACGAATTCAGCCTTTACTACGATTGCTAATTCCTTAGCATCACCATACGAACGAGTCCCGCAAGGGACTCGTTTTTATATTGTCCAACTGTGGCGATATAAACAAGGGCTCGTCGTAATTCGTATTTAGCATAAAACGCAAAATCCGAATGTTTTCGACAATTTAATGTCAATACGTTCGACTTTTGTAGTGCAAATACGCGGAAAGCACTTGATGCGAACGTTCAAAATTGCTATCATGTCCTTATCATGATAAAGAATCAAAGGTGGGCTATCGGAAATGACAAGAGCATTTAATTTTAACGCAGGACCAGCCGCTATACCTCTTGAAGTGCTTCAACAAGCACAAGAGCAGTTCGTCGATTATCAAGGAGCGGGTATGTCCATTATGGAGATGTCGCACCGAAGCGCGCTTTATGAGCAAGTGAACAACGAGGCGCAATCGCTTCTTCGCGAGCTGTACGGCGTTCCTGACAACTACCGTATTTTATTCGTACAAGGCGGAGCAAGCACGCAGTTCGCTATGATCCCGCTTAATCTCGTTCGTCCTGGACGTCCTGGCGCATATGTGAAGACTGGCGCATGGGCTGACAAAGCGATCAAGGAGGCGAAGCTTGTCGGTGAGACGGTTATCGCCGCATCGACAGAAGCTGATAAATATATGCGTATGCCGACGGCAGATGAAATTATTATTCCGGACAATGCGGCGTATCTTCATGTAACGTCGAATGAAACAATCGGCGGAACGCAGTTCTTCGATTTCCCGTCGACAGGCAATGTGCCTCTTATCGCCGATATGTCCAGTGATATTCTAAGTCGTCCGGTAGACGTCAACAAGTTCGGTCTTATTTATGCCGGTGCTCAAAAAAACCTTGGTCCTTCAGGCGTAACAGTCGTTATCGCGCGCGATGATTTGATTGCGGAAAGTCCTGCAACAATCCCGACGATGTTCCGATACAGCACGCATGCATCGAACAACTCGCTATACAATACACCGCCATCCTTCGCCGTATACATGGTAAGCCTCGTGCTTAACTGGATCAAAGGCAAAGGCGGCATCGCACAGATGGATCAGTTCAACCGCGACAAAACAAAGCTGATCTACGACAAGATCGATCAAAGCGGCGGCTTCTACATCGGCTGTGCACAGCCGCAAAGCCGTTCGCTTATGAATATTACGTTCCGTATTCACAGCGAAGAGCTGGAGAAGCAATTCATCAAGGAATCGGAGAAGGAAGGCTTCGTTGGTCTCAAGGGACATCGCGATGTTGGCGGTCTACGCGCATCGACGTACAACGCCGTTCCGCTTGAGAGCTGCCAAGCGCTTGCTCAGTTCATGGCTGATTTCCAAAAGCGCAACGGTTAAGCATTAGTTAGCCAAGCAGTAAATAACGAAAGCGCCATCCCTTCCCAACAGGAGGAGATGGCGCTTCTTCTTTGCTAAGGCGAAGGCTTAAGCGAATGACGATTCGGGCACAGCGGGCTCTAGCAGCTTGTAGCCGACGTTGCGAACGGTCATAATATATTCCGGCGTCCGGGCATTCTTCTCGATCTTATCGCGCAGATGGCTAATGTGAACATCAACGATACGCGTATCGCCGAGGAAGTGATAATCCCAGACTCCATGCAGCAGCTGCTGGCGGCTAAGCACTTTGCCTTTGTGCTTGCAAAGGAAGAGCAAAAGCTCGAATTCCTTCGGCGTCAGTTCAATTAGTTTGCCTTCAAAGTAAACCTCGCGCTGCTCGGCGCGAACGTTCAACCTGCCTATATCATAGCTCGTATTATCAGAGGTGCCAGGATTCGATTGGATCCGGCGAAATACGGCTTGGATTCGGGAGACGAGCTCTTGCGGACTGAACGGCTTCGTCATATAATCATCAGCACCGTTATCGAGACCCGCTATTTTATCCGTAACATCTTGCAGCGCGGTCAACATAATGACAGGCACAGCGTTGTTCTGCTTGCGAAGCTCTCTGCACACTTGAATGCCGTCCATCTTAGGCAGCATCAAATCAAGGACAATCAGGTCGGGACGGAATGGCCGGAGCATGTCGAATACGGCTTCGCCATCGCTTACGCAACGGACATCGTAGCCCGAGAGCTTTAGATTAAATTCGATTAACATGGCGATAGAAGGTTCGTCATCGACGACCAATATTTTTTTTCGCATCGTTACATTTCTCCTTTGCCTCCTAATAATAAGTTTATTATAAAGGCGGAAATTTCGCGGAAGATTACCTGTACGTAAAATGGATGTAAAAATGGAAAGAAATTTGGTGTATAATTAGCGTTTAGAGAGGTGGGATTTACAGAAATGCCGTTTCATATCGTATTGGTAGAGCCGGAGATTCCGGCAAACACAGGCAATATTTCGCGCACATGCGCGGCCACAGGTACGCATTTGCATCTTGTCAGGCCGCTTGGCTTCGATACGGATGACCGTACGTTGAAGCGGGCAGGGCTTGACTATTGGCATTCCGTCCATATCGAATATCACGATTCGTTCGATGAAGTGCTGGCCCTTTATCCAGAGGGACGGTTCTTCTATGCCAGCACGCGAGCATCGAAGCCTTATTCGGATTTCGAATATCGGGATGGAGATTTCTTCGTGTTCGGCAAAGAAACGAAAGGACTGCCGCAGCAACTTATCGATGCGAATCTCGACACCTGCATACGAATGCCGATGACGGATAAGGTTCGTTCGCTGAATTTGTCCAATTCTGCCGCTATTGTCGTATACGAAGCGCTTAGGCAGACAGGCTTCGAGGGACTGAATTAAGCTGCTAAATGAAAGAAAAAACGCACATTGAAGTGGCTTCCTACTATATTTGTTGCAGAATATTAAGAAATAATGAATATAGGAAGGAAATGCTGAATCACCATCGAAACACTATAATGCATAGGTTTCTCAGGTTAGGACTTGCGAATAAAGACACAGAAGAGGTGAAATGATGAAACCAGCAGGAGTGGTAAGGAAAGTTGATCAGCTTGGCCGTATTGTGCTTCCAAAATCGTTACGTAAACGTTATCTGATGAACGAGGGCGATCCTGTAGAGATTTTCGTACAAGGAGACCATATCATATTGGAACGTTATAGGCCAAAATGCGTATTTTGCGGCTCCATGAATGAGGTTAGAGATTTCAAGGATCGTTATTTATGTGGAGTATGCATAGAGGAAATGGCACAGCTTCGTCGTTAATTGCCAGCTGTCCAATGAAGACAATAACAAAAAAAGCTTCTCGTGTGAGCAATGCTCATCGAGAAGCTTTTTTGCTTTGGCCGTCATAGGACGGCATTAGCTTACAGGCCTTTGGTTTTGTCGTCATTATAGGAGCTTGTCAGCATCGCCGTAATGAACAACGCAAACACGGTCATAACAATAAGAAAGTTCATGTGCATTGCACCTCCAATTGGCTTCTTATATTATAACCAACGAACAGCAAAAAGAAAACTTTAAAAGTTGTGAACACATTGTTAACATAAGAATAGATCGTGTGAAAAAAGTTATATCGATAGGGAGAGGGGCAATTGAAATGGAATATCGTTTCTCGTCACAGGTATCACAGCTTAAATCTTCAGCGGTGCGAGATATTTTGAAGCTTACGCAGGGGACGGACATGATTTCATTTGCCGGGGGGCTTCCTGCTGAAGAACTGTTTCCGGTAGAAGCTGTCAGTGAAGCGGCTCAGCGAGTATTCCGTTCAGGCGCAGGCGCGCTCCAGTACGGCTTGACGGAAGGATATCTGCCGCTTCGCGAGCAGTTATGCCGCAGAATGGCCGATAAAAAGATGTTCGTGAATCCTGATCAAATGTTAGTCACGACGGGCTCGCAGCAAGCGATTGACCTGCTAGTCGAAGTGTTGACCGAACCTGGCGATACCGTATTGGTAGAGAAACCTACCTATCTTGCATGTCTGCAAGTATTCTCGTTGCATGGGCTAAAGGTTGTGTCCGTGGATAGCGATGAGCAGGGCATGATTCCGGAATCGGCAGAGCGGCTTATCAAATTGCATCGTCCGAAGCTGCTGTATGCCGTGCCGACTTTCGGCAATCCGACAGGCAATGTATGGAGTGTGGAGCGCAGGAAGAAGCTGCTCGCTCTCTGTCAATCGAATAACATTCCAATCATTGAAGACGATCCTTATGGCGATATCGCATTCGACAGCAAAGAGCCGATTCCGACACTGTTCGCCTTAGATGGCAAAGTCGAGAAGGGAAATGTCATTTATACGAGCACCTTCTCGAAGACGGTCGCTCCGGCATTACGTACGGGATGGGCGATAGGGGACAGCAAGGTTATTCGGATGATGGCGGTTGCGAAGCAAGCGGCGGACATTCAATCAAGCTCCTTGGATCAGCAAATCTTGAGCCAACTTCTCGGCTTCTTCGACCTTGATGCGCATATTAAGCTTATTTCCGATTCCTACGGAGAGCGGATGCTGGAGATGAATCGGCTGCTGGAGCGTGCGGCGATTCCTGATGTGACATGGGTCAAGCCAAAAGGCGGCATGTTCTTGTGGATGAAGCTGCCCGAAGCACTCGATGCGGAAGCGTTGCTCAAAGCAGCTGTCCGCAAAGGGGTAGCGTTCGTGCCGGGCAGCTCGTTCTATGCGGACAATCCGTTGCGCAATACAGCCCGGCTTAATTTCACCCATAACAAAGGGGCGCGTACCGAGCAAGGCGTGGCGCGTTTAGTTGAAGCGATCGGAGAGTTCACGGCACGCAGCTAGCTAGAACTTGCGGCCATCTGACGAAGCAGCTCCAGCGGCTGCCTTGGACCATTCAGCGATCACTTCGCGGTATTGCTCCAATGCGGCCACGCCCACTGGGCGAAGCTTATATTTGCCGCGTCCGACTCGCTCGAACCAGCCATAATAATTATGCCGCAGCGTGTCGCCGCTGCGGCTATTGCCCGTGATCGCCGCAACCTCGCGCGGCGCCAGCTCTCCCTCCTCGCGCAGCGCCCATGCGCAGCGAAGCGCCTTCTCGCGGTAGGCGGTGACGAGCTTGCGGCCGGTGCTGCCGCCAACGTTGTAGTCGCCGCTGCGCTCGCGGAATTCTTGCAGCAGCTTCGCCTGCTTCCGGCGGCGCATGCCTCGCTGCGGGGGCTCGCCCGGCTCGCATAACAGCTCAATGACGGCCGGCTTCGTCTTATAGAAGGTGACCGTCATAAGCCCGAGGCCAAGCATTCGGCATAGCTCCGTCAAGTCGCCATAACGCTGGTTATGCGCGCCGCTCTTTTTACGGTTGCGTTCAATTGCCAGGACAACCTGTCCGTTTAATCGCAGACGTTCAACGCCTTGCAGCAGCAATGCAAGATTGAACGTTTTTTTCATTTCTACAATAATAGGCTCCTCATGCTCGGGGTGGATCGCTACGAGATCGCAATGAAGCACCTCGCTCTTCACCTCATACCCGAGCCGTTCGTAGTATTGTTTAATAGGCTTGTACAGTTCTTCCTCCCGCTTAACGGCCACGATGCTTTTTCCMCTTCCATATTTCCGCACTAATCTTCCGCTCTAGCCCCATTATAACAAAGGATTACGCGAGCTTGTCGTTTTTTGCTGGATGGAGGACGAAAATAGTGGTCAATTTCCTACACAGATAAGCATAGAAATGTAATACTTCAATTTACAAGTTATCCACGAGGAAAGAGCGTCTAGCAACTAATCCCTGGCGGAGAAGGAATAGTGGAATGCGGAAGCGATGGGAGGAGGCACGGAATGGACATTTTCAAACGAATTGCGGAATATCAGGCTGAGAGTGAGAAGCTGGCATGGATGGGACAATTCAAGGACTACATTGAGCTGCTTAAGAACGATAAGTCCCCGGCCATGACCGCACATTCACGCGTTTATGAAATGATCGAATCTTACGGGGTCGAAGAGGTGAATGGGCGCAAGAAGTATAAGTTTTTTGAACAGGAAATATTTGGATTAGACCGCTCCGTGGAGAAGTTGGTTGAAGAATATTTTCACTCGTCCGCCCGCAGGCTGGACGTTCGTAAACGGATATTACTGCTCATGGGACCGGTCAGCGGCGGCAAGTCGACGATCGTGACCATGCTGAAGAAGGGGCTCGAGAAGTTCTCCCGCACCGACAAGGGAGCAGTCTACGCGATCAAGGGCTGCCCGATGCACGAGGATCCGCTGCATCTCATTCCGCATGAGCTAAGGCCAGAGATCGAGAAAGAGCTTGGCGTTCGCATTGAAGGGAATCTGTGCCCTTCTTGCCAGATGAGACTGCAGACTGAGTATGGGGGCAATATCGAAAGCGTGCTTGTCGAGCGTGTATTCATCTCCGAGGATAATCGCGTTGGTATCGGCACTTTCAGTCCCTCCGATCCCAAGTCGCAGGATATTGCCGACCTGACCGGCAGTATCGACTTCTCGACGATAACCGAATTCGGCTCCGAATCGGATCCGCGCGCCTATCGGTTCGACGGTGAGCTCAATAAGGCGAACCGCGGTCTGATGGAGTTCCAGGAAATGCTTAAATGCGACGAGAAATTTCTGTGGAACCTGCTCTCACTGACGCAGGAGGGTAATTTCAAGGCTGGCAGGTTTGCTCTGATCAGTGCCGATGAGCTCATTATTGCCCATACGAATGAATCCGAGTATAAGTCGTTTATCAGCAATAAGAAGAACGAGGCGCTGCAGTCACGGATGATCGTCATGCCAATCCCTTATAACCTCAAGGTGTCTGATGAAGAGAAAATATATACGAAGCTGATCGCGCAAAGCGATATGAGGCATATTCATATTGCTCCACATGCGCTCCGTGCGGCGGCGATTTTCTCCATACTTACAAGATTGAAGGAAACGAAGAAGCAGGGTATGGATCTCGTCAAGAAAATGCGCATGTACGACGGCGAGGAGGTCGAAGGCTTCAAGGAAGCGGATTTGAAGGAAATGCAAAGCGAGTATGTCGAAGAGGGAATGACGGGCATTGATCCTCGTTATGTCATCAACCGTATCTCCAGCGCGCTCATTAAGCAGGATATGCAGTGCATTAATGCGCTTGATGTGCTGCGGGCGCTCAAGGACGGACTCGACCAGCATCCTTCGATTACGAAGGATGAGCGCGAGCGCTACCTCAATTTCATATCCGTGGCGCGCAAGGAATATGATCTGCTGGCTAAGAAGGAGATCCAGAAGGCGTTTGTCTACTCGTTCGAGGAGTCGGCGCGCACTTTATTCGAGAACTACTTGGATAATATCGAATCGTATTGCAACTGGGCGAAAATCAAGGATCCGCTTACCGGCGAGGAGATGGATCCGGATGAAAGGCTCATGCGTTCGATCGAGGAGCAGATCGGCGTATCGGAAAATGCGAAAAAAGCGTTCCGCGAAGAAATTCTGATTCGTATCTCGTCTTATTCGCGCAAAGGGAAAAAATTCGACTTCACTAGCCATGAACGGCTGCGCGAAGCGGTCGAGAAGAAGCTGTTCACCGATCTGAAGGACATCGTTAAGATTACGACGTCAACGAAGACGCCGGACGAACTGCAATTGAAGCGTATTAATGAAGTGACTAAGCGGCTTATGGATGAACACGGCTATTGCCCGGTATGCTCGAATGAGCTGCTGCGGTACGTAGGAAGCCTGCTTAACCGCTAGTGCCGGCAATTAAGAGGAATGGAGCTTGGGTACTTTGCGTGGAGAAGCTGACGGATGCACGGCCCGTCAGCTTCTTTGTCGGGGTAGGAGTATCCTTCAATAAAAAAGCTAAAATTTTATAATATAGCGTATCTTTTCCGATATAATAGGAGATAGTGAAAGACTATACGCCGAAGGGGTCTTGCCAAGTGATTAAAGTATCAGCAGAGCGTAAGCAGCAACTGGACTATACCGGTATATCGGAACAAGATTTACAGCTATTAGCGGGATATCGGCCCGTCTTTGCCCAAGTTGTGGACGAGGTGGTCGATCGTTTCTACGACAGCGTCGGCAGCCAGCCGGATCTCGTCGAGCTTATTTCCAGAGTAAGCAATATTGAACGGTTGAAGGAAACGCAGCGGGTTTATTGGATGTCTCTCGCCGATGGCGTCATAGACCAGCCGTTTATTGATAATAGAATACGGATCGGAGCGGTTCATTCCCGGATCGGACTTACGACAGATTGGTATTTGGGAACGTATATGACGTATCTGGACATTGCGACGCTTGTATTTAAGCGCGTTCTTCCCGAGCAATGGCAGCATGTCGTCTATTCGCTTACGAAGATGTTCAATCTGGATTCGCAATTCGTACTTGAAGCGTATCATGGCTTCGAGCAGCAGAAAGTACAGGAGCTTGCTGATTCGCGCGCTACGATGCTGAGCACCGTTACGGGAGCTGTGCAGGAGCTGGCTTCGCTTATGGTCGAATTGGACGAGGGTGCGCAATCAATTGCGGCAACGGCCGTTTCGACTTCGCAATCTCAGGATAAGACGCATACACTGTTAGGAGAGCTGCGCGAAGAGCTCGATGGCATTGGCGAGATGGGCACGCTCATCCGCGGCTTGTCGGATCAGACGCATCTGCTCGGGCTGAATGCCGCTATCGAAGCTGCTAGAGCCGGCGAACAAGGAAGAGGGTTCGAGGTTGTCGCGAACGAGGTCAGGAAGCTGGCTGCTTCGTCCCGCAATGCGTTAGAAGGCATTCAAGCGAAGCTGGAAGAAATCGATAAGAAACTCTCCGCCGTTCGTTCCGAGTCGGAGCTAACGTCGGTGGAGGCGCGCAATCAAGCAGCCCGTTCGCAGGAGCTTGCATCCTTCGTTCATATGGTTGATAAAGTTACGAAAGACTTGCAGCAATTGAATTCATAATCAGGAATAAATAACTCGAACTATTACTTATATCCGCAGCCTAGAAAAAGCAGGAATTCTCTCACATGGAGGGTTCCTGCTTTTATGTTAAGTAAGTTGACACAATTTTCGGAATTTAGTATGATTATCCTAACATTTATACATGGCAGTGAGATAAATGTTAAGTTTTTTGACATATATCTAGCTCGTATGGACGAAATGTTCATGCTGCAAGCACCAATTAGGTGCTGCGCTCATCATGGAGGAGGCGGTTGTCATGTCGACGGCCAAACAGTCGCATTCGCATTATTACGATTCGCAAGCATTTTATGATGAAATGTTCGACAAGGACTTTTCGGTACGGCCTCACTATGACAATGTTCATCGCTTATTCGGCAGAATGAAGCAGGCGGAGCTTACGGTCCGTCAGAATGCAATCAACCAGCGGATGCTGGAGGAAGGCATTACCTTCACGCTCTATAGCGGTGGGCAGAACGAGCCGCTTGAACGTACGATTCCGTTCGATTATATCCCTCGCGTTATACCGAAGCATGAATGGGAGGCAGTCGACCGCGGGGTTAAGCAGCGTATACGTGCGCTCAACGCATTTTGCCACGATGTATATCATGGGCAACGGATCGTTGCAGACGGCATCATCCCTCGGCGCATGATCGTATCCAACACGTATTTCCGTCCGGAAATGGCTGGTCTACATGTTCCCGGAGGTGTATATATTACAGCATCGGGCATTGATTTGATTCGAGATGAGAAGGGCCGCTACTTTGTCCTTGAGGACAATTTGCGCTCGCCCTCGGGCTTCTCTTACTTATTCAAGGGCAGGACGTTAATGAGTGAATTATTCCATGATCTGTATTTGTCCTGTTCGGTGCAAAGCATCGACCGAAGCTTGAATTGTTTCTTAAGCTCGCTTCGCGCGCTTTCCCCTAATGGCAAACGCGATCCTCTAATCGTATTGCTCACGCCTGGCGCTTATAACTCCGCTTATTATGAACACACTTTCCTTGCGCAGCAAATGGGTATTCACCTCGTCGAAGGAAGAGACCTCGTATACAAAGATCACAAAATTTATTTGCGCGATCTGCGAGGACTTCGCCAGGTTGACGTGATCTACCGCCGCATCGATGACGACTTCCTAGATCCGCTTGCCTTCCAGCCTGACTCCTTGCTAGGCGTGCCTGGACTTATGAATGCATATCGGGCAGGAAATGTTGCCATTGCCAATGCTCCGGGAACAGGCGTAGCGGACGATAAGGCGGTATACGCCTATGTGCCTGATATGATTCGTTATTACTTGGGCGAGGAGCCGCTCCTCCATAACGTGCCGACTTATATTTTGTCCCGCAAAGAAGAGAGAGAGTATGTGCTGGATCATTTGGATCAGCTCGTTGTGAAGGAAACTTCGCTTTCGGGCGGATATGGCATGCTGATCGGGCCGACCGCGACGCAGAAGGAAATTCAGCAGTTCGCGGAGGCGATCAAGCGAGAGCCGGATCGTTATATCGCTCAGACGACGATGAAGCTGTCGCGTGCTCCCGTCATGCTTGATGGACAGATGACCCCGCGTCATATTGACCTGCGCGCCTTCGCGCTGATGGGCGATGAGACGCATGTCATTCCAGGAGGGCTTACCCGCGTAGCAATGAAGGAAGGCTCTCTCGTCGTCAACTCCTCGCAGGGTGGCGGCGTGAAAGATACATGGGTGCTTAATCGATAATAGAACGGAGGGAAAGCCATGCTGAATCGGAATGCGGAGGCTTTGTTTTGGATCGGGAGATATATGGAGCGGGCGGAGAACCATGCAAGATTAATCGATGTGCATTATCATCTGCAGGTTGAGGATGAGTATGCTGTTGACGCAGAGGAGTCGGGCGGCGGAGCTGCCGAGCCTGTGTCGAAGTGGGCAAGAATCGTTGATGCGTTAGGAAGCCGGGAAGCTTACGAGCAGCAGTATGGCTCCTATAGTGAACGAGATGTTCTCTACTATACGACTCTCGATCGCGATAATGCGAACTCGCTCGTGTCCTGTGTCAGTCATGCACGCGGCAATCTGCGGACGCTTCGCGAGAAAGTACCTAGCGAGATGTGGGATGCAACGAACGGATTCTATCTATGGCTAAGAGAGAAGCAGCCAGATGATTTGCTGCGCGAATCCCCGCATCTGTTCTTCGGCAAGATAAAGGAGTGGACGGCTCTATTCCAAGGCGTAGGACAGTCGGTCATGCCGCGCGAGAACGAATGGCATTTCATCGAATGCGGCCGTTATCTTGAGCGTGCGGAGAATACGCTTCGCATTATTAAGGCAGTCGGAAATGCGGCAAGCGGTGATGGGTGGAATGTGTCAACTGCTTACCCTTATTTGCAGGCAGTGCTCCGTTCGGTGAGCGGCTACCAGGCTTTCCGCCGCTATTATGCGGATGGAATCACAGTAGAATCGATTGTTGAATTCGTCATATTGAACCAAGTATTCCCGCGCTCTGTTCATTTTGCTTTCCATACGCTCGACGATCATATGCGCCGAATCGAGCTGCAGGATAAGCAGCTGCGCAGCGCTCATGAGCGGGTCATCCGTCAGGTTGGCAAGGTGAAAGCTGATCTCGCTTGCCTTGAGCATGACGATATGGCGATTGACCGCGGAGGAATGATCGTGACGCATTTGCTTGACTCCTGCCAGCAGCTGGGCGGCTTGTTTGCCAAAACCTTTTTTCGAATGGGGGAAGCAAGCGCATGAAGCTGAATATCTCACATGTTACGCAATACGAATATGCCGATCCGGTTACGGACAGTGTCAATGAAATTAGGCTGACGCCGAGTACGAATGAACGACAATCCTGCTATCAGCAGCAAATTTCGATCGAGCCGAACGCCTCGTTGTTCACATTCGAGGATTATTTCGGCAATCGCGTTCACGCCTTTTCGGTTAACGGACCGCATAGACGACTGACGATAAGGACCTTGATGACGGTCGTGACGAAGCAAGCGCCGACTGCAGAGGAACGGGCTCTATACCTCAGCAAGCGACCGCCTGGGCAAGCTTGGGAATGGCTGCGAACCGAGGAAGCGGCTAATCGCTTCACCGAGTTTCTGCTGCATACGGAATACACGTCGAACACGGAAGAAGTGGAGCGGTTCGCATCTGCGCTTATCCCATCCGAAGACGGCCAAATCATTAGTGTACTGGACTGGCTTACCGCGTTATCCTCGCAGATTCGGACGGAGTTCATCTATGATCCCGAAGCGACGAACGTTAAGACGAAAACAAGCGATATGTTCGAGCACAAGCGCGGCGTATGCCAAGACTTCGCGCATCTGATGATAGCTTGCAGCAGAGCGCTAGGCGTACCGGCGCGTTATGTCAGCGGCTATCACTTCGTAGGTGATCTGCAGGGYGGAAGCGCGGACTTCGAGCAAGCGTCGCATGCATGGGTCGAGGCGTTCGTGCCGGGCCTTGGCTGGTGCAGCTTCGATCCGACGAATACGGACCCTGTCGGCGAGCGGTATGTGAAGCTTGGCCATGGCCGCGATTACAAGGATATTGTGCCTGTGAAAGGTGTCTACCGGGGGACCGGGGAGCAGTTGCTGCAGGTGACGGTTGACGTGCGCAAGATGGAAGATTGACGAACTTATCTAAATAGCGGATTGGAAGAACAGTTGCGAGGCCGAATGGAGGCTGAGTAGCTGTTTTTTTGTTTTTCCTATGAATAAATAGCCGCCTGCGGCAAATGTTATAAACAGGAAAATAGGAGGTGAACAATAGGATGAAACGTTGGAAAGTGATCTTGATATCTGTGTTCGTGCTGTCGCTTGGTCTTTCGCTTGTTAGCTGCGCCACTGCTAACAAGGTTAAGCAGCAGGCGCAGGAAGGCGCGCATCGCTTGGAAGTGCAGATGACGAACGATGATCATCGCAACTTGCCCGGCAAGAAGATGAATATGAACGATGCGTCTGCAAAAGCTTCCCAGCTGGCGGAACGCGCACAGCTTGTGAATGGCGTGAAGTCGGCGAATGTTCAGCTGTACGGCGATGATGCATTGGTAGGCATCGAGGTCGAGAACGCGGGCAAGCGCGGCATTATTGAGAAGCAGGTGTATTCGGCGCTAAGAATTCAATATCCGGCTTATCGTCTGCACGTCACATCMGATCAAAGCTTGAGAGACCGAATAAAGGTGCAAAAAGCTGGAGCGGCGTCTAACGATAGCGGGATGAGGTCGATGTCGAGCGATATGTCGGCTTTGATTAAAGAGATTGACAAGAGTTTTCACAGTCGAAAATAAAATGAAAAATAACCATGAGCACGGCTCTCGAAGCTGCATTCATGGTTTTTTTCATTTGTCTAGCCTTGCTTGGAAACCCAGCTTTGTACGACGTTTGGCACACCGTCTAGCGCCGTTGGGTAACGATAGGTGAAGCCAAGCTCCTTCAGCTTACGATTCGTAAAGTAGGTGTGAGCTGTTGCGTATTCGGTCAGAACCGGCCCTAATATGAGCTTACATAACCATCGTGGAATGGAGCGAACCTTGCCTGAGAGCTGCAGTTCCTTCTCGATCAGCTTCATGAACGCATTCGAAGTTAGGGGCTCGTTGTCGCAGAGGATGTATCGATCGCCTATCTTGCCGTGCTCGCACAAGAACAAGCAAGCGCGGGCGGTATCTTCGACATGGATAGGCGAGAAATACGGTTCGTAGCCCTTCAAGGAATATACGGGTTTCTTGTTGTAGATCGGTTCGATGAACAGCTGGGGCATCCAGGAATCGGGTCCGTAGATCTGGGCAGGAAAAGCTGTCGTTATAGGCATCCCTTTCTGAATATAGCGATCCAATACGTTAACGGAGTTCGCGATATAAGGGCCCCAGCCTTTCGGCTCGCTAGTAAAGTCGGCATCTCTTGGACGCTCGGCGCCGGTATCTCCGTAATAGCTTGTTCCTGCTATGTATACGATATTTTTGATTGTATGTACATCGATGTGGTCAAGGAGGCGAAGCGTCATGTCGTAGTGGCCTTTGGCGAATTGTTCTGCGATTTTGGTGGTTACCTTCTTCCCCCAGGTTGGGGGCGAGGCTAGATGAATGACATACTCGCATTCGGCGAGCTTCTGCTGCCATGGACCGTCTTCCATCAAATCGCCTACGACAGCTTCGAGGCCTCGAGCTCTTAGCGCATCTGCCTTCTGCGAGGAGCGGGTCAATACGACAGCTTGAAGCTTTGTGTCGATAATTTCTTGGACCAGTGCGGTACCGACATAGCCGGTACCGCCGGTGATGAATATTTTGGACATCACAAYACCTCTTTCGGATGAGTGGGATAAGGGAAATCATTTTCATGAATACGCTGTTATTATATCATTTCATTTATATTTATGGGTATTTCTGGTTGAAATAAATCGTTGCTTGCCTCATCTAGTCGTGACTTTTATTGGATGCTATAATCGGTTTACGTAAGAAGGAGGAATAGTGTGAAAGTATCATTAAGAAGCCAATCAACGAAGATTTTATTAGTAATCATTCTATTGCTTACTTGCACGTTAGGGGTAACCTATTACCAAATGATGGAGATGAAACGAACGATTCATGTGGTAAAGTCGAACTGGATGCCGAGTATTGAACAACTATCGCATTTGAATAGTTCGTTCATGCGTGTCAGGGTGGTTCTTGTGAAAATTCTCCTTGCGGACGATGAGGCGGAAATTCAAAAATATATTGATGTCTATAACGATACGAAAACGAGTTTTGAGAACAGCTTCGACGATTATGAGGCCTTCCTCATATCTGACGAGGAACGAAATATGTATTTGGAAATGAAAAAGATTTCGATTGAATATTTCCTGAACGGTCAGTTTCTGATAGATACCGTACTGATAGGAGATCATTCAACAGGTATTGATATGTTGGAAACAATGACGCCTATCGGCCAACGCGGCGAAGAGGTGTGGGAAAAGTGGATCAAATTCAATCTTGAAGGAACGCAGAGAGATGTAGACCGTTCGGCTATTCAGCAAAAATGGGCTCAAAGGATGGGTTTGATATTCGGTGCGTTGGCTATCCTAATCGGCATTGCTTTGGCGAAGCAGACGAGCTCGGTACGCCGTAAGGGTGAGCAGAAGCTTAGTCTGGAGAAGGCGAAGGCGCGAACTTATCTGGATCTGGTCGATATTATGATCGTTGTACTCGATCGTGAAGGGCGAATCGAGTTGTTAAACCGGAAAGGCAGTCAACTGACCGGTTATGAGGATCTTGAGGTTATCGGTCGGAAGTGGATTGATACCTGTGTTCCCGAAAGATTTTTCGAAGAGCGCACGGAAATTTTCCGAGAAATCGTGGAGGATAGACCGCGTAAGGAATACTACGAGGCGCTTATAGTGACAAAGAGTGGCTCTGAGCGGCTTATCGGTTGGACGTTTAATGTTGTTCGTAACGAGGCTGGCCTCGTGAGCAGCATTATATTGGCGGGCAACGATATTACCGAGCGGAAAAATGCGGAGCAGGCACTGCTCGACTATAAGCAAAGCTTGGAGCATCTCGTTGAGGATCGCACGCGTGAGCTAGAGAACAATAATACGATGCTGGAGGAAGCGACGCGAGTAGCTGAATCGGCAAATCGGGCGAAGAGCGAGTTTCTGGCGAATATGAGTCATGAGATTCGAACGCCAATGAACGCGATTATCGGATTCAACTATTTGTTGCAGAAGACAAGCCTCACAGAGCAGCAGAAAGATTATGTAGATAAGACGGTGCTTTCCGCGAAAAATTTGCTGACCATCATTAGCGATATATTGGATTTCTCGAAAATCGAAGCGAAAAAAATCGTATTAGAGCGAATCGACTTCGACCTGTACGAAATCATGAGCAATATTTCCAATACGATCGGCTTATCGGTATATGAAAAGGGGTTAAAGCTTCATTTCACGATTCATCATGAAGTGCCGCAAATGCTCACCGGAGATCCGTTCCGACTCAATCAGGTGCTGCTCAATCTAGTGAACAACGCGCTTAAGTTCACCGAGCAAGGGGAAATCATGTTCGGGATAGAGGTCGTATCGGCCGACGAGAACGGAGTTGTGCTTCGATTCACGGTTAGAGATACGGGGATCGGTATGACGGAAGAACAGCAGCAGTTGCTATTCCGCGAATTCACACAGGCTGATATGTCTACGACTCGCAAATACGGCGGCACGGGACTTGGTCTAGTTATTAGCAAAAGTTTAGTAGAATTGATGAATGGTGAAATTGGAGTTGAAAGTGAGTTCGGCAAAGGAAGCTGCTTCTCGTTCACTGCACAATTCGGCAAAGGCTCCTTCGATTCGCTGAGCGAGCACGAGCCTGTGGCACCGCACCTGAAGTTTCTGCGCGTGCTGCTCGTATGCGATGATCTCGAGATGAGGCTTATTTTGACGAGCCAGCTTGAGCAATTCCAATTCATCGTAAGCGCAGCAGAATCTGCCGCAGACGCCGAAGCGATCATTCGCAGCAGCGGCCGATATGACTTGGTTATCGTCGACTGGAAGCTGAAGGATGAAGCTGCGGCGCATTTTGCGGAGAAAATTAAGCTTGAATATGGCACGCCAATCCAGGTTATTGTCCTTATAAGCGCCTACCATGAATCTCAGCTGCAGGTAGATTCGAATTCGCCATCGGTGAAGAAAGTGCTGTATTACCCGATCAGCCAGTCCCAGCTTTATAACGAAATCGTCGAGCTGTTCCAGAAGCAGATGATTGGGAAACATGCCGTCGATTCCAGATTCAACGAGACAGAAAAGTTTACGAATCTGCGAAATGCGCGAGTGCTGCTTGTCGAGGACAATGAGATTAATCAACAGGTGGCGCAGGCGATGCTGCAGGAGCTTGGCGTTCTAGTCGATGTCGCAGAGAATGGCTACGAAGCGTTGCAACGAACGAGCGTAAAGCGATATGATGCTATATTAATGGACTTGCAGATGCCGATAATGGATGGCTTCGAAACGGCGAGCAAGTTCAGAGCGCGCGATCAGCATACGCCGATCATTGCGATTACGGCTGATGCGATGCAGGGTGTCAAGGATCAGGTGCTGGCAGCGGGAATGAATGCCTATATTTCCAAGCCGTTCGAGCCCGTACAGTTATTCAGCGTTCTGCAGAGAACGCTTCAAAGTCATAACGGAGAAGTACGCGAAGGGCACTTACAGGCTGCTGCCGCTTCCAGTGTGAACGAATCGGGAGCTGAGAACGGCTTGAACGTGGAAGCTGCCGTGAAGCGTCTTGCGAACAATAAGCAGCTTTATAAGCAAATATTGAACATGTTCATTACAGATCATGCTAATGCGACGGTCGAGATCCGGGAGGCTTTGCAGGTTGGCGACGTCCAAAAAGCAATCTTCTGCGTCCACACCTTGAAGGGGGTTGCCTCTAACATCGGTGCGGTTGCTTTGAGTGAAACGAGCGCAGAACTGCAATACGTTTTGCAGAATAAGTCGGATATGCAGTGGGATKAGCTTCTCCTGCTTATGGAAGAGCAAGTTGAGACGGTGAAGCAGGAGATCGAACGATTCATTCGAAACAATCCGATCTAAATAGCGATAAACAGAAACAACCGACGAGTGATGGAGCTCGTCGGTTGTTTCTTTTTCACATAACGTTCTCAAGGTCGGCAATGGCGATAGTATTATCCGGTTTCTTAAACCGTTTGGCCGCGTAGTAAACGAGTCCAAGAGCGAGCCAGCTAGACCCAAGCAGCAGTGAAGCGGAATCTAGCAAGGTGATGAGATAGAAGACAAAAGCCGCGCCGATTAACGGGAACAGCAGCCGAAGAACGATGTCTCTTGCTCCCCTTTGCTTGCCTCTGACGATGTAGTGGAAGATGACGGACAAGTTAACGAACAGGAATGCGGTTAAAGCGCCGAAGCTGACGAATTTGATCGCAATTTCCAGGCTAATGACTAACGAGCCGAGCGTAATGATGCTGACGAGTATGATGTTGAAAACAGGAGTGCGGTATTTCGAATGAACGGAGCCGAAGCTGACTTTCGGAAGCAAAGACGTTCTGCCCATAACGAAAAGTAAGCGGGATACGGTCGTCATCGAAGACATCCCTTGAGAGAGAATGGAGAAGATGATGACGAAAGTGAAGATAGCTGCGAGCGCGCTGCCACCTATTGCCCCCATAAGCTCGAAGCCAGCCGCGTCTACATTGCTGAACGAGAAGTTCGGGTACATTTGTTGAATCAGGTAGGCGGTTGCGAAATACATGATGCCGGCGGCTATGACGATGATCATAATAGCGCGCGGTATCGTTTTCTTAGGGTCCTTCGTCTCCTCGGCCATCGTCGTAATGGAATCGAATCCGAGGAAGGAGAAGCATACGAGAGAGGCGCCAGCAAGCAAGGTGGAGAGGGAGACGCCATTGTTTGCCGGAAGCGGATTGAAGCCTGCGGTAATGCCGTTCTTCATCGCTTGATAGACGAGCAACGCGCAGAAGCCGGCGATGAACACCGCTTGAAGAGCTACGAACACTTTATTGACATTGGCCGACGTCTTAATGCCGATGATGTTGATAACCATCACGACGAAGGTCAGTAGAATGATCCAAATGAAGGTTGGAACGGAAGGGAATTGTACGTTTAGATTAATGCCGAACATGAGTGCCGCGATAATACAGGAGAATAAATAATCGAGCAAGATGGCCCACCCGACGACAAATCCCAAGAAAGGACTCATCGACTTCGCTACGTACGTGTACGCCGAACCGGATACGGGGAATGCCTTCGCCATTTGGCCGTAACTGGCAGCGGTGAACAGGATAGCGATGAACGCAAGCACGTATGCGCCTAGCAGCATGCCTCCCGAGCCTTCATGCAGGACACCGAAGCTGGTGAAGAAAATCATCGGCGACATCCAGGCTAGTCCCATCGTGACCACGTGGGATAAAGATAAGTTCCGTTTTAACTCTGCGGGTTGTTGCATCGGTTTCATCCTCCTTTAACTACAAGCCAATCCATACTTTTTTGTTTGCGTCATGTTTCCTCACATTGTTGCAGGTAATTTTCAAAAAAACAAGAGGCTAAATTCCGAACATTCCGATGCAGATATTCCGAAAAGTATGTTAAAATCCATATGTATCAACGGTTTTAGCACCATTTTGAGAGGAGTAAAAATATTTTTTTTCAAAAAGCGATTGCCACGCCGAAAAACTCATGTTAGAATACATAACATAAGATTTGAAATTGCATATGGAAAGTTTTCTAGGGTTCCGAATCGCTTCGGCGATTGCCTGGTCCGAGAGAAGACGCATCGATCTTCAGTATCGATGTACACGGCGGGAAAAAAGCCCGGGAGAATGAATCAAAAGAGTTTCTTTTGATATTCTCCTGGGCTTTTTTCCTTTTTTTCATCCAACGATAGGGGGAAATAACATGACAGCAATCTTTACGGCAAATATTGAGGCTGGCGGCAAATGGTCCGCTTATGTAAGCAAGGGCAAGTCCATTTCAATAACGGCAGCGGGTGATAGGGCGAATCTAGCTTGTCTACTGTTCCATGCGCAGCATCCATCCGAACGATATAATATGCCAGATACACTAAAGGCACAACACACGGCGCTATTGACTGCAGGCCATGTGCTCATGAGCGACCAAGGAAAGGTGCTCGCTTCGATAACGGAAGACACGGTCGGATGGCATGATACTTTGTCCGGCTATACGACACGAGAGAGCATAGATGCAAAGTATGGTGTGACGAGTTACCAAAGCGAGAGAAACGATTGGCTGCGGAACGCCGAGCAAAACTTGAAGGTGGAGCTGTTCCGGCATAACCTGACGGCTAGAGATTTCACGACGCCGATTAATTTCTTCTCGAAGATCGTTTGCGAGCTGGACGGCACGATGAGATACGAAGAGCAAGCGACAGCCGGGCGATCAGTGACGCTAAGAACAGAGATGGATCTGCTCGTCGTGTTGTCCAATACGCCGAATCCGATGGACCCTGGCA
This sequence comes from Paenibacillus sp. 2TAB19, assembly GCF_052115185.1. NCBI lineage: Bacteria > Bacillati > Bacillota > Bacilli > Caryophanales > Paenibacillaceae > Paenibacillus > Paenibacillus sp. 2TAB19. Next base: position 51,450 of record NZ_JBFRGE010000024.1, read on the forward strand.
GCCAGTATCCGGATACAGCGGTGGAGCTAGTCATCACGGATGCGGCGCCGATTGGCGAAAATGATCTTTGCTTGAATCACTGCGGAGAGATCAGACGCGCTTTCGAAAATACTTGGAACGCTTACGCGTTGATGAGAGGGGTTAACTAATATGAGCACAAGCATAAGCACGAGCAATCACTTAATTGGCAGTGGGCTGAACCCGGTTCATGCGATATATGAGACTTCAATTCCTGCAGGCGAAGGCTGGATGTACGATCTCCTTGAAGGTCAAGTGCTCCGTATCGTCGATGTGGAAGGCAACCAAGCAGTCGATACGCTGTTTTATTCGACGGAAGATCCGGCTGACCGCTATAGCGCGATTCGTACCGTGACGAAGCAGCAAAATCTGTACTTGACCACTGGCTCGGTTCTCGTTGCCGAATCGGGTCGCGAGCTGCTCAAGATAACGGCTGATACATGCGGGCGGCATGACACGATCGGGGGGGCTTGCTCGGCGCAAAGCAACACCGTTCGTTACTCGCACGAGACACTTCCAATGCACAACTGCCGCGATACGTTCATGCTCATGCTGTCAGGACGAAGTGAATATTCGAAACAGGATCTTGCGCCGAACGTGAACTTCTTCATGAACGTGCCTGTAACGCCGGAAGGCAAGCTGACTTTCGCTGACGGCGTGTCCGGTCCAGGAAGATATGTTGAGCTTACAGCGCTCGCACCGGTAACCGTATTGATCAGCAACTGCCCGCAGCTCAATAACCCATGCAACGCCTACAATCCAACACCGGCACAAGTCATCATATGGGATGCAGAAGGAGGCGAAGGCCATGTTTAAGAAAGTACTCATTGCCAATCGCGGCGCTATCGCCGTTCGGATTATCCGCACGCTGCGGAGTCTTGGTATCGAATCCGTAGCCGTGTACACAACAGCTGATCGTGACAGCTTGCATGTCGAGCAAGCGGATGAGGCGATATTGATCGGTGAAGGACCAGCGAAGGAAAGCTACGTGAATGCCGAGCTTATCCTAAAGACGGCAATGGAGACCGGAGCGGACGCGATTCATCCCGGTTATGGTTTCTTGAGCGAAAACGCGTCGTTCGCCAGAGCTTGCGCCGAACGCGGCATTACATTCATCGGCCCTGCGCCTGAGCATATTGAGCTGTTCGGACTTAAGCATACGGCCCGTTCCATTGCTCAGAAAGCCGGCGTGCCGATGCTGCCAGGCACGGAGCTCATTTCTACCCTTGAGGAAGCGGTAGAAAGTGCGGCGGTGATCGGCTACCCGGTCATGCTGAAAAGTACGGCGGGCGGCGGCGGTATCGGCATGAGGATATGCGGCGATGAGACATCGCTGCGTGAGGCATTCGACTCGGTTACGCGCCTAGCGCTTGCTAACTTTAATGACGGCGGCGTGTTACTAGAGAAATATATTGCCCGCGCTCGTCACGTCGAGGTGCAAATCTTCGGAAATGGGTATGGCGAGGCGGTTGCGCTGGGCGAACGGGATTGCTCGGTGCAACGCCGCAACCAGAAGATAATAGAAGAGACGCCTGCGCCGCTGCTTCCGGCAACGATTCGCAGCGATATGCAAGCAAGCGCGCAGCAGCTTGCGCTGGCTGCCGGGTATCGCAGTGCCGGCACCGTCGAATATTTGTATGATCCGGAGGAAGAGCGGTATTACTTCCTCGAAGTGAATACCCGCTTGCAGGTTGAGCATGGCGTTACCGAGGAAGTGTTCGGCGTCGACCTTGTGGAGTGGATGGTGAAGGAAGCGGCAGGCAAACTTACGAATCTATCGGGGCTTATCGATCAGCCCAAAGGACATAGCTTGCAGGTTCGACTCTACGCAGAGGATTGTATGCGTGACTTCCGTCCGAGCGACGGGATGATTGATCAAGTGATTTGGCCGCAAGGTGCGCGTATAGAGACGTGGGTTCAGAAAGGTGTTAACGTAACGACGCTGTACGATCCGATGCTTGCGAAGATTATCGTTCACGCCGAAACGCGTGAGGGCGCAATCAACAGCATGCTGGCAGCGCTAAAGGAATTGCGCGTATACGGACTAACGACGAACCAGTCATATATCGAAGCTTTCCTGGATACAGCTCCATTCCGGGATGGGCATGTGTATACGAATATGCTGCGAGCATTCAGCCCAAGCGAGCATGCGATCGAGGTGCTCGACGGCGGCGTGCAGACGACGGTGCAGGATTATCCAGGCCGCGTCRGCTACTGGGACATCGGCGTTCCGCCGTCCGGTCCGATGGATCGACTCTCATTCCGCATCGGCAATCGTCTGCTAGGCAACGAAGAGCAGGCGGCAGGTCTTGAAATGACTCTTCGCGGCGGCTCCTATCAATTCCGCAACGCGATGACATTCTGTCTGACAGGCGCGGATATGGGAGCGACGCTGAACGATGCTGCTGTTCCGTTGTATACGCCGGTGAAGGCGGAAGCGGGATCGATCCTTACGTTAGGCGAAGCGGCGGCGGGCATGCGATCGTACTTGCTCGTTGCAGGCGGCTTCGATATGGCGATGACGCTTGGCAGCGCGGCAACGTTCACGCTTGGCGGCTTTGGCGGCCATTCCGGCAATGCGGTTCGTCCGGGTGCCGTACTTAGAGTGCGCCAAGGGGCAGCAGCTAAGCCGCTTCCGGCACTCGCTGCAAGCTCGCGCCCAGCGTTTGGCAAGGAATGGATGATCGGCGTGATACCGGGTCCGCATTGCACCGAAGAATATTTGCTTCCTGCTTACTTGGAGCAATTAACGGAGACGGCATGGGAGGTCCATTTCAACAGCTCAAGAACGGGCGTCCGCTTAATCGGACCTGCGCCGCTATGGGCTCGCGAAGACGGCGGCGACGCTGGGCTTCATCCGTCGAACATTCATGATAATGCCTACGCGGTAGGAGCACTCGACTTAACTGGCGATATGCCGATACTGCTAGGACCAGACGGTCCTAGTCTTGGCGGCTTCGTCTGTCCGGTAACGACTGCATCCGCAGAGCTATGGAAGATCGGCCAGCTGCACCCAGGCGATACGGTTCGATTCGTGCTTATTACGGTCGAGGAAGCCGAGCAGCTTCGCTTCGAGCAAGAACAATATTTGAATGAGCTTGCCAGCAGCCCCGCATTGCCGGCTTTACCGGCGCAATCGAGCGGCGACTATATGCCGCTTATCGCCTATGAAGAGGAAGGACGCCGTTTCCCGGTAGCTGTTCGCTGCTCCGGCGACGAGAATTTGCTTATCGAATATGGCGACCGTGAATTGGATCTGTTGTATCGTTTCCAAGTGTATGTTCTGATGCAAGCGATAAAGGACAGCGGAGCTATTCCGTTCGTTGAGCTGACGCCAGGTATCCGTTCGTTGCAAATTCACCTCGATCCATCCCGCATGACGGTGAAGGAAGCGGCAGCTATCGTACTGCAGCTTGATCTTAGCCTGCCGGCACTGGATTCGATCGAAGTGCCTTCACGCATCGTGAAGCTGCCGTTATCTTGGGATGATCCGGCGACGCAGCTTGCGATTGAGCGTTATCAGCAAAATGTCCGCCCCGACGCGCCTTGGTGCCCGAGCAACCTCGAATTCATCCGCCGGATGAACGGTCTTGGCTCGCTTGAGGAAGTGGCTGAGGTTGTATTCAACGCCTCGTATCTTGTAATGGGCCTCGGCGATGTTTACTTGGGTGCGCCGGTTGCCGTTCCGCTCGATCCGCGTCATCGACTCGTAACGACGAAGTATAATCCTGCCCGTACATGGACGCCTGAAAATGCGGTCGGCATCGGAGGCGCATACTTGTGCGTCTACGGCATGGAAGGTCCTGGCGGCTATCAGTTCGTCGGACGTACGGTGCAAATGTGGAATAAGCATCGCTCGACCGCCAACTTCGAGCAAGGCAAGCCGTGGCTGCTTCGTTTCTTCGATCAAATTCAGTTCTATCCGGTATCGAAGGAGGAGCTGCTGCAGATGAGGGAAGATTTCCCGCGCGGGGAGTTCGTCGTCCAGGTGGAGGAGTCGACGTTCAAGCTTGGCGATTATCTCGCTTGGCTGGATACGATTCAAGAAGGCTCGACGGAGTTCCGTCATAAGCAGCAATCCGCTTTCCAGCAGGAGCGTGCTTATTGGAAGGAACTCGGAATCGCCGAGCATGTATCCGAACCGGATACCGCCGCTTCGAGCGAGCGAGAAGCTTTGCCTGAGGGCAGCAAAGGCATTAATTGCTTAATGTCCGGCAGCGTATGGAAAGTGATTGTAGAGCCGGGTCAGACGGTACGCAAAGGCGACGTTATTTTAATAGAAGAAAGTATGAAAATGGAGTTCCCGCAATGTGCTCCTTCGGACGGCGTTATCGCATCGATCTTCGTGAAATCGGGTGACCAAGTACGCGCAGGCGATTGCATTGCCGCAATCTATCCGCAAGAGGAGGCTGTTCTCGTATGACGATAGAAGCGGTCCCATTTGAGCTAACGATAGACGCGCTGCAGCAAGGATACAGACGGAACTACTTTACGCCGGAGGAAGTAATCGAAGCGATTATCCGGCGCTGCGAACGAGACAAAGCGATGAATATTTGGATTACGCCGCCATCGATGGAGCTTATTGCGCCATATATCGAGAAGCTTAAGCAGCTTGATCCGGCAACAAGTCCGCTATGGGGAGTGCCGTTCGCGGTGAAGGACAACATCGACGTGGCAGGTTGGCCGACTACGGCAGCTTGCAAGTCATATGCCTATACGCCGAAGGAGCATGCAGCTGTGGTGGAGCGGTTGATCGCCGCGGGAGCGATCCCGGTAGGGAAAGCGAACCTCGACCAGTTCGCGACAGGGCTTGTCGGGACGCGCAGTCCATACGGCGACACGCATAATGCGCTGCGGCCGGAGCTGATCAGCGGCGGCTCGAGCTCCGGCTCGGCCGTATCGGTAGCGCGCGGGCAGGCCGCCTTCGCGCTCGGCACGGACACGGCCGGCTCGGGACGTGTGCCGGCCGCACTTAACAGGCTTGTCGGCTACAAGCCTGCAGTAGGGGCATGGCCGACACACGGTGTCGTGCCGGCATGCCGAAGCATCGATTGCGTGACCGTGTTCACACGCAATCTCGCTGACGCGGAGGCGGTAGACGCCGCCGTCCGCGGCAAGCTTGCGAGCGATCCGTATTCCGCGGATCGCCCGCTTACGCGCTCGTCGCAGCCGAAGACATGGCTGCTGCCGCAAGAGCCGCTTGCTTTCTACGGGCCATACGCTGCTGAGTACGAGCAAGCGTGGCAGCGTGCCAAGCAAGCGATCATGCAATCGGGCGTCGCCGTGCAGCAAGTCGACGTATCGTTGTTGCAAGAGGCAGCCGCGCTGCTCTATGAAGGGCCTCTCGTTGCAGAGCGATGGTCCGACCTGAGCGAATTCGTAGAAGGTCATCCGGGCGAGACGTTGCCGGTGACCGAGAAGATCCTTCGTTCCGGCGCGAAGCAAGGCTTCGATGCAGCTTCGTTATTCCGCGCTCAGCACCGATTGCAAGAAATCAAGGCGCTGACGCGTCAGCAGCTTCGGGAGGCTGTGCTTGTTCTGCCGACTTGCGGCGGCACATGGACGCGTGAACAGGTGAACGCCGATCCAATAAGCACGAATAGCCAAATGGGCTTGTACACGAATCATTGCAATCTGCTTGATCTTAGCGCGATTGCTATACCAGCCGGCGATGCTGCGCAGCAGTTGCCTTTTGGCATCACCTTGTTCAGCTTGCCGGAGGAAGAAGCCAACCTGGCGGCGGCGGCAGCGCGATTCATGCATCATCAAGAGCGGATCACGGTAGCCGTATGCGGACTTCATATGCGCGGGTTCGCGCTTGAACCGCAAATGACCGGGCTCGGCGCCATATTCATGAAGGAGGCGGCAACCGCCGCGAAGTATGAGCTCTACAAGCTGCCGACTATACCGGTTAAGCCGGGACTCGTACGCGTGGAGGAAGGCAGCAGCGGCGCGTCGATAGCGGTTGAGCTATGGTCGATGTCACCGGCTTCGTTCGGCCTATTCACTGCCGCGATCCCATCCCCGCTTGGCATCGGCAAAGTTGAACTGAGCGACGGCTCAGTCGTATCGGGTTTCCTATGCGAAGCATATGCAGCACAAGCGGCAGGAGCAGTGAACGTCACGGCAGCAGGCGGCTGGCGGGCGGCAATGTCGGATAAGGTGTATCAAATGTAATTGCATAAAAACGTAGCTTCATGCAAGGAGAGCCAACAGAGTGGACAACGACTCCGAAGGCTCTTCTTTCTGTTTCAATAAATAGGAAAATGATATAATAGGAAGYAGATTAAGGTTATCCACTTTTATTTGAAGAAGGGGGCGTAACGGAACTTGTGAAAACAAGAGTCGCTATTGTTACAGCAGTAATCTTTTTGGTCGTTGCCTTTTTATTCGGTATCCAATTCATTACGACACCAGAACAGGAATCGTTAGCGCATGAGCAAGTAGCTATCGAGCAGCTGGACCCGCAATTTCAAAGCGCGATCAAGCAGCTAGCAGAACCAAATGTCTATTTCATTGAAAAAGATTCTTCTATTATATTGTTCTCCAACTTAAGCAAGTCCGGCATGTATACGTATCCGCTAGCCGATATTAAGCTATCAGGCGAGAAGCTCATCGTTACGATTACTTCTCACGGCAATCCCGACGAGCATACGAGTAAAGAAGGCTTATTTGTGAAGCTTGCTCTTGAGCAATTGCCGGATGATATCGAAGTAACCTTTTTGGATCAACAAGTATCTGATTATGAGGTCATTAAGCTTTAAAGCTGAAGCCTTAAGCGAACTGGAGATGAAGCGCTTGCGCACTCAAGCGGTTGTGTTTGACTTATTCGAAACGTTGGTTACCGAGTTTGATAACGGCAAGCGGACATCAAAACGCAATTATAATTATACGGAGCTTCTAGGGATCTCTAACGAGCAGTTTAAGAAAGAGTGGGGCAGCAGGCAGCTTCGAAGAATGACRGGCGAGCTCCCTCATTACCATTCGGTAATAGAAGATWTGATGAAGCAATACGAGCTGGAATACGACAAAAAAGTCGTTGATGATTTGTATGAGGAACGGGTCAAGGAGAAGAAGATCCCTTTTGAATATATTCGTCCTGATCTTGTGGAGGTATTGGAGCAGCTGCGGGCTAACGGCATCAAGCTTGGACTGATCAGCAACTGTACGGAAGAGGAGATCCACTACTGGCGTTCGAGCAGATTGGCCGCATACTTCGACGACGTTATTTTCTCCTACGAGGTTGGTCTGGCGAAGCCGGATGAGAGAATCTATCGGTTAAGCAGCGAACGGCTGGAGGTAAAGGCGGAATATACGATTTTCGTCGGCGATGGCGGGTCGAGCGAACTGGAGGGCGCGAGCAAGGCGGGCATGCAGCCGCTTCATGCTTATTGGTTCAACACCTATATTAAGAGCGAGTATGAGAAGCTGCATATGCCAAAAGATTTGTTAACGAGGCTGTGATTTTACGAGCGTACTGGTATTCCATTTTGGAGAGGAGGAAACAGGAATGGAAGAAAGCGCGGTGCTGCATGAGTTGATGACGCGCAAAAGATCGGGAACGCCTATTGTCGTCATGATGTGCGGGGTGGCGGGTTCGGGCAAAACGACCTTTGCTCAGAAGCTTGAGTCGGAAGGGTTCGTTCGTCTATCGATCGATGAAGATATTTGGGCTACGAAGGGACGATACGGAATCGATTATCCGATTGACAGCTATGAGCAGCTTAAGGCGGAATCGGAGCAAAAGCTACGCAATTATATGGTCTCTTTAATAGAAGGAAAGCAGTGCGTCGTCGTAGACTTCAGCTTCTGGCAGAGACAGCGGAGGAACGAGTATAAGCGATCGATTGAGGCTGCTGGCGGCGAGTGGGAGCTTGTCTATTTGAAGGTTTCACCTGATGAATTGCGTGATCGGCTGCGTATCAGAAGCGAGCGGTTCGATGCCAACGCGGCTTTCACCATTACCGAGCAAATCTTAACTTCGTTCTTGAACGGCTTCGAGACCCCTTCCGGCGAAGGGGAAATCGTAATCGAGCAGTTACCGCTGGATGGTCTGCGATACCCGATTGGGAGGTTTGAGTCAATAGATGTGTCTGCCGAAGCAAGGGCTGACTTCATAGCGCAAATCCCCGATATTGTCCCCGCCCTAAGACGATTAACGGATTCGCTTACTCCTGAGCAGCTCGATATGTCCTATCGAGCGGGAGGCTGGAGCATTAAGCAGGTCGTGCATCATATGGCGGATAACGATATGAATGCATATTTGAGGTTCAAGCGGGCGCTAACCGAGGATGAGCCGACAGGAAGCGCATATCGCGAAGATTTATTTGCCGAACTCAGCGACTATAAGGATGTGCCTATAGAGAGCTCGCTCTCCTTACTGGAGGCTCTTCATGCCCGGTTTCACATCCTGCTTCAAGGTTTGAATGAGGAACATTTCCAAAGGAAGCTTAGGACACAAGTGTTAGGGAGCATTACCCTCGACATTGCGCTGCAAAGATTCGTATGGCATAACCGCCATCATAYGGCTCAGATCGAGCTTGCGACGAAGCAAGGAGCAAGGTTGTAACGACTAGCTGACCTAGGTCATGGCAAGTCAACGCGGCTTCACCTTATTGAAAAACCCGTATTTATCGAGCAGCTTGTAATAGAGGTACACGAGTATTAGCGCCACCGCATAGGAGACGAATGTCCAGCCTATATTCCAGCCGTTGCCGTACTCCGCTTTGCCAAACATTAAAGCGATGAATTCGAGCACCGTATTGAACAGACTGATGCAAGCAATCTTGAGCCAAGGCCGGCGTTTATTTCTGACTATCCAATAGATCATGAAGGATGCCATGACCGGATAAAGTCCAAGGTCCAATGGAAGCGCGGAAAGCGTCTCGTCATTATCGATTTTCGGCGTGAAATCCCAAAAGCCGAGATGATAACCGACGTCGTTGATTAAAGCGGATACGGTTGCGGCAACTGGAACTATCAAATAAATGACTATGGGCGCTTTTCTATGTAACATTATTCCGAATATCCAGGGAATTACGAATCCGACAACAATATTAATCCACATGGCTACCCMTTATTTGTTCGTTTTAAGGAAGTATTTCCTTGGATCTAACATTCGATTCAAATCGCCCCTGTGCTCTTACCGGTACAGAGGCGATTTTTGTTATTGGTGTACGACCGTTATCTCGTCAAATCGCTTAGTCCAGGACTATGCTCATTTGGCATATCGGGCATCTGTGGAACCGGAAACCCTGCTGGCGGATCAACGACTGATAATTGTCCGCTATTACGACTTGGACTCTCGCCTTGGAAGATTTCGCCAATTCGCGTCGGATCCAATCGGAAATTAAATTGCATGTTGTGATAGCCCATATCAACATATTTACGACACTCCGGGTATTTGTTAATATCGTAATTCGGGACAGGGAACAGCGAGCCCCAGTTAACACCGAGCGTTTCAAGCGCTTTGGCAAAAACGTTCTGATGGGCATTGTCTCTGACAATAAGGAAGCCGAGCGTTTCACGGAACGTTTTGTTTGAGCTCATTTCATATATTCTCGTTTTTTGCAATACGCCTGTTGATTCGAGGACAACATTGTTCAACATATCGCTAATTAAATTGCCATGGCTGTACACCCAAGAACCGTTCCAAGGATTGCCGCCCGCATCGACTGGCAGTGAGCTTTTGGCGCCCATTATAAAATGATGCGGATTGGCATGCTTGACCGCTTCGTCGATCGGGGCATCATCGGTTCCTGCGTTTCCTGGTGTCGAAAGACCGGCGCCGTTTAGCAGTTGATTGATCGTATTTTGTACCAATTCCACATGTGCGATTTCCTCAAGAAATACCCCTCTAAGCAAATCCCTGAACTGCTTTTCCTTGCCTCGAAAATTCGAAGATTGGAAGAAATATTGCATCATTGTGCGCATCTCGCCAAATTGCCCGCCTAGCGTTTCTTGAAGCACTTTAGCCGCAGCCGGATCAGGCTGATCAGGTTCGATGATGTTGATTAGTTCTTCTTTGTAGTAGTACATATTCTTGTATTCTCCTTATTTTCGAGATACTCTAATTTCTGCATCGAGCACTGGTTTTATCCGCAAGATTTAGAATTATGTGTCCCCCCGGGGGATATAATAAAGCGGACTTCAACCAAATTAAGGAGAAATTGTGCACATGCGAACAAYGATGGACGACCGCAATGAAATTATCAATGATGCCAAATTGTCGATATGCGCCCTCGGAGGCGTCCATGAAATCGGTAAAAACATGTACATCGTTCAGTATGGAGACGATATTGTTGTTATTGATGGGGGCTCTAAGTTTCCAGATGAAAGCCTTCCTGGCATCGACCTCATTATTCCGGATATTACGTATTTGCTGCAAAACAAGGACAAGGTCGTCGGGATGATCGTTACGCATGGTCACGAGGATCATATCGGAGGAATTCCTTACCTTTTGAAGCAATTGAATATGCGTATATACGGCACCGCGCTTACGCTTGGATTAATCAAAGGCAAGTTGAAGGAGAACGGATTGCTGGACCAAAGCGAGTTAATCCCTATTGACGGAGATTCCAAAATTGAACTGGGCTCGATGAGCGCTACCTTTTTCCGCACCAATCATAGCATTCCCGACTGCATAGGCATCGCTTTCGAGACGCCTGAAGGCGTCGTCGTCCATACGGGCGACTTTAAGTTCGACCTGACACCTGTAGGGGGACAATATCCCGATATTCATAAGATGGCTGCGTTAGGTGAGAAAGGCGTGCTTGCGCTGCTCTCGGAGAGTACAAATGCCGAACGGCCGGGCTTCACGCCCTCTGAACGTGTTGTCGGCAAGCATATCGAGGAAGCGATCCTGTCTGCGAAGAACCGCGTGTTCATATCCACCTTCGCCTCGAATGTTCATCGGCTTCAACAAATTATCGATGCCGCCGTAATAACCGAACGTAAGGTTGCCTTACTCGGTAGAAGCATGGTCAATGTGGTTGCTGTAGCTACCGAATTAGGACATTTGACCATTCCGGAAGGGATGCTCATCGATGCTACGGCCATCTCTGAAGTGGAGAGAAGCCGGATAGTCGTACTTTGTACAGGAAGCCAAGGCGAGTCTATGGCGGCGCTTGCCCGCCTGGCAAGCGCCAGCTACCGCGGAGCCGAAGTCTTGCCGGGGGATACCGTTATCCTTGCATCATCTCCGATACCAGGAAATGAGCGGGCTGTTGCCACCGTTGTCGACAACCTGTTTCAGTTGGGGGCGCATGTTATTTACGGATCAGGGTCTACAACTGGACTTCATGTATCCGGTCATGCCAGCCAAGAGGAACTCAAGCTGATGCTGACGCTTATGAAGCCGACCTATTTCATCCCGATTCACGGCGAATATCGGATGCTGTTGCAGCATAAGTATCTTGCCGAGTCGGTAGGCGTTCAATCAGATAACATCTTTATCGTAAACAATGGAGATGTAGTCGATATCGAGCAGGGGGTTGTTGTACAAACCCGTAAAATTCCGGTGGGCAATATGTTGGTTGACGGGTTTGGCATTGGAGATGTCGGGAATATCGTCCTTCGCGACCGCAAGCATCTTTCCGAGGACGGCATTATAGTCATCGTCGTGACGCTTAGTAAATCAGATGGGTCGATCTTGTCAGGTCCGGACGTCATTTCGCGCGGCTTCGTCTATATGCGGGAGTCGGAAGGCTTGATTGATGCAGCCAGCAAGCTCGCGTTAAAGGCAATCGAGAGCCTGCACGAGGATGGCAAGCCTGTGAAGTGGACCATGATGAAACAGAAAGTCAAGGAAGCCGTCGGCAAGTTTCTGTATGCTCAGACAAAAAGAAGGCCTATGATTTTGCCTATCGTAATCGAAGTATAGGTAAAAAAATTTCAAGCAAGAAAAAAACGACTTTGTATGGTGCTTACGGAACAATAAATGTTACCGGGAAGCTCCTGCACAAAGTCGTTTTTCGTTAATTCGTTAATCGAGTATAGCAGATTGCGGTATTGCTTTAGTTGGAGTAGCTTGGGAAGCTATTGCTGTGCATATGCGATTGAGCATTGGTTTGGGAGTAGGCCGGAATGTTGCTTGCGCTGTACGATGCCGTTGTAGAAGCGGAATGTGAAATTTGTTGGCAAATGGCATTGATTTGTTGAAGCTGTTGAATCGCCGTTTGATGCCCTTGAAGAGCAGTTTGAATGATTGAGGCTGCTTGATGCTCTCGTTGTGCGATTTGCTCAAGCTGCATCGCATTGTTTTTCTCTTGATTCAACAATTGCTGGTACTGCATGGAAGCTTGTTGTGTTTGATGTACAAGTTGTTGGATTAGCTGTTCGGCATGGGCTAGTTGTTGTTGTTGGGAAACAACTTGGTTAGGTTGAAATGGGTTCATGTTATTATTCCTCCAGTAGAATTAATTTTTGTGACTTGTCTAATTTGAGAAATGCCACGGTTAAATATGCAATGATAATTTTCTTCTTATTCCCATCTCATGATGCTCTAAGCAGTTCCCTTGCGAGCTTTGTCTTTTTGATCAGGCTTAATCGCCCATAATGCCAGTAATGCGCAAGCTAACCCCACACCGCCGTACATATAGAACATGGAGGATTGATGCTTTAACAACAACGAGGCGACAAGAGGACCGGAAGCTACACCGATAAATCTTGCGCTGCTATATAAGGAGCTTAATGTCCCTCTCTGTTCCTTTTCGATTCCTTCCGTTATCAATGCATCCAAGCTTGGCAGCGTGATCCCGATTCCGATTCCTCCGATAAATAGGAGGGATAGAAGAAATATCTTCCCTGCTAAAGGAGCGAAGCCGCAGACGATCATTGCTGCTGATAGTATCGTTGTTCCTGCTACGGTACACCATCTCATTGTTGATTTATTATCGCTTACCCACTTCCCTGTCAAATACGAAGCCAAGCAAATAGCTATTAATGGAATGGATAGCAGCATGCCTTTCCATATCCCATTCAGATGATAGCGTTCTTCAAGGTGGGTCGACAGGAAATAAAGGAAACCGAACATCACGAACATAGCCATGCCGCCGATCGTAAATACGGCATACAGCCAGCGCCCTTCTCGGGCGATAATCGGCTTAATGATTTGAAATAGTTTCTTAAGTGTTAATGAATTGGACTTACTGGACTTCGGAGCTTTAACAAAGATTAGGATTAATATGACGGATATCAACGAAATAATCGGGATAATCGCAAGTGGCAAATACCAAACAACCAAAGCTAGCGCTGACCCCAGAATAGGGCTGAGCACTTTACCGAAGGTATTAGAGGTTTCGATCATGCCTAATCCCTTGCTGACTTCCTCTTCGTTCTTGAACATGTCACCGACTAACGGAAGCACAATGGGGAAAGCGCCGGCAGCCCCGATTCCTTGTATAATTCGACCAATCAGAATCATTCCATATGCATGAACACCCATTAGCCAAGCGGCTAAGCCTGAAACTACCCCCCCGATACAAGCGAGTAATAATCCAATAAGAATAATCCTTTTTCGCCCGAAACGATCGGAGAGATAGCCGGCTATGGGAATACAAGGAATCGACACGACGGCATAGAGCGTAATGATTAGACTGGATTGAACGGATGAGATTTGAAGTTTCTTCTGCATCAAGGGAAGAACGGGAATCAACATGGAATTGGCAAGCGTCATTATTAATGGAATCGATGCTAGTGCAGCTAAGTCCCTTTTTTTGCCGTCCGGCATAAGAGTCACCAATCGCTTTCTGAGTAGGGATGGCCAGCAAATATCGACTTATCATTTCTAAAGGATTACGATCTTAATCATTGGCTTTAATCCGACTATTTATGTGCGAGAAGTATGAATAAAACGAATATTTTACATMTACGTAGTTTGTGAATATTCAGCGCGTTTCTGACGGAAAATAATCAAGCTTGTATTCTAACTTGAAGAGGGGTAAGAAGATGAAGAAGTGGTTAACAGTCTTTAGCCTAGCAGCATGCTTGATGATTTTCTCCGCGGTTCCAGCCTTTGCCAACAACGCGACACGGATGTATGATACGCCGGCTGACGACGTTCGTCATGGCGTCAACCAAGGAATTAACGCAACAAACCGCGCGCTTGGCACGGACATCAATCGTATTGATAACGGGAATACGGTGCGCACGAATAACTACAGAACGAATGCCGTTGATAACGACGATGGATTTGATTGGGGCTGGCTTGGTCTTCTCGGTTTGATAGGTCTTGCGGGTATGAGAAACCGCGGYCGCGAACGCGATCACGCTTAAAGTACAGTTATTCGTTCATGTTTAGTCGTCATAACCAAAGAACTCCACTCTGATGAGGGAGTTCTTTGGTTTTTTGTACGTTCACCAATCAATAAGATTTGGTTCGAAGCGATAACACGAAACATAACGCTAAAATGACGGAGGCTGCAAAATAGGGGAAATTGATGTTTAGATCGAATAAAACTCCTGCGACGATCGGACCGGAAATGTTGCCTAAGCTCGTAAAAGCGGAGTTAAGGCCTGCTACATAGCCTTGCTGACCGAGTGCCATCTTGGACATCTGCGTGCTGATTGCCGGGCGAAGGATATCCGTGGCCAAAAATACGATGAAGGTCACAACGACAACGAGCCAATATTTATGTACGAATAGGGTCAGCAATACGAATACAGCCGCGATGATCAAACAAATCGAGATCACTTTTTTCTCGCCAAAATGGTCCAATATCCATCCAAAAATCGTTAATTGCACGACTGCGCCGGAAATTGAGCCGAAGGTAATAATAAAGGCAATGTCCTTGGCAGTGAACTGGAACTTATGGTCCACGAACAAGCTGAATACCGTTTCATAATTAGCGAGTCCGAACGAGGTGACGAATACGAGGATCAAGCTCATAAAGTAGGGCTCTTTGTACGAGCGGAAAAGCTGACTCAGCAGCCGTTGTTTGGCGGGATTGGCCTGCTGAGCAGCTTCTGTACGGTTCTGCTTCGAATGAGCAGACTCCGGCAAGACAAGCGCTGTAATGAGGGCGGCGACAAGCCCGGCAACGGCAGCAGCATAGAACGGGACTCGCAGCCCGAATTCGGCCAGATAGCCGCCAATACCCGGTCCGATAATGAACCCGGTTGTAATGGCTGCATTAATATAGCCCATGCCGGCAGCTCTTTCCTCATTGGATGTAACATCCGCCGTATAAGCCATAACGGCAGGCATAATAAGCGCTGCGCCAACGCCTCCGAGCATTCTGGATACAAAAAGAAACAGCGGCCCGTTCGAGATGCCGAACAGCCACTCGGAAACAGCGAATACAATCATGCCGGCAATAATTAGTTTTTTGCGACCGAGTGAATCCGACAGTCTTCCTGCCAGCGGCGAGAACAACAGTTGCGTTAAAGAAAAAGCGGCAACAAGCAAACCAACGATGCTGCCGCTAATATGCAGTTCGTTCATGTACGTCGGCATGATTGGAATGATAAGTCCAATACCGGTGAATACCAAGAAGATGTTAAGCATGAGCAAAAGGATGGTGGCTCTATTTCTAAGCAGTAATGACATGATGTAAGAACCTCCGAGTATTGATACTATAATTTGCTTTAATTACCTTGGATCTATACCATTTGTTGCTTTCACTGGACTATTCCGCTGCGAATTAATCGACTACGATGCGGAACACGACGGGATGAGTGCTTCGGACTGTCGTTGTCTTGATCGTGAGTGCTTCATCTGTCCGTTCCCATACTGGCTTTTCCTCGAAGCCGAGTACCGTAATATCCTTAATCAGCGCCTGGAAATGATGCGAATGGTTCTTGAGCGAGCGAATGTTCACGACTCCGTTCTCCGGATAGACCAGAACGGTCGCATAGAGAATGCTCCCCTTGACGGTGAAGCGGATATCCTCGCTAGTGAATGCTTTCCCTTTACCGTCGGTGAATTGGCCTTCCTCTACTTCGGTCGGGCCTTCTCCAAAAACTCGCCAATAGGTGGAGTCGTAGATTGCCTCACCATTCACTTGAAGCCAGCCGCCGATATCAAGCAGCACTTGGCGGTCTTCTTCCGAGATTGATCCATCGGCTTTCGGTCCGACGTTGAGCAGAAGATTACCGTTTTTGCTTACAATATCGACCAAGTCGCGAATGATCTCGACAGCCGGCTTATATTCATTATTAACGGAATGTGACCAAGAGTTTCTTGCGATGGCTGTATCCGTCTGCCAAAAGTACGGCTTCAGCTCTGCGAACTGTCCGCGCTCAACGTCAGGAACTGCTGTGCCAAGCATGAAGGCATCATGCTTGTAATTAATAGCTGCCGGATAACCGAGTTCTGCCGCTTTGTTGTAGTAATACGCGGCGAACTTCTTTAAATACGGCTTGAAAGCTGCGGTTTGGATCCACCAGTCGAAATAAAAGACGCGGGGCTGGTAATTGTCGACAAGCTCGCAGCAGCGAATGAGCCATTCCTCCAAGTACTGCTCGCTAGGCGGCGAACCTAATAGATCATGATGGTCGGGCTCGGGCATGGCCGGCCAGTAGAAGTCACCGATGGCAAGCGGCTCCTTAATATCGGAATCGAATGTTTTGCCGTGCGACATGAAGAACCAATGCTCCGCACGATGGGAAGAGGCGCAGAATACGAGAGCGTTACGCTCGAAGGACGTTTTCATCTCTCCTAGCAGATCCCGCTTCGGACCCATGTCGTATGCGTTATATGGAGAAACGGCGCTTCGGTACATCTGGAAGCCGTCATGATGCTCGGCAACCGGCATGACGTACCTTGCTCCCGATTGCTTGAACAGCTGCGCCCACTCTTCGGCATTGAAATTAGCCGCCGTGAACATAGGAATGAAGTCTTTGTAGCCGAAATCCTTATGTTCGCCGTAAGTGGCGAGATGATGCTTATACTCGTCGGAGCCTTGAATATACATATTTCTTGAATACCATTCGCTGTAATGCGCTTGAATGGAATAAAGCCCCCAATGAATGAAGATGCCGAACTTTGCGCGGCTGTACCAGTCAGGTACCTCGAACGCCGATAGCGAATCCCAATTATCTTTGAATTTCCCCTTGGAGATCGTAAGGTCAATCGTTTGCAAATATTCGCTTTTGTCTATCGTGTTGTTTACACCCATTTGTCATGCTCCTCCTTAACAACAATTTCATTCCTTTTCATTGTAGTATTAAGGCGAGCTGCGCCCTAGGTAGAACATTAACATTCTCTTGTACAAAACTAACTTCCGATTGGATAATAGATCAGTACGATCCTATCATATATCATTTTAGTTAGCTCTTCGATTTTGTATATTTTAAAGGATAGCTTTAACTATTCCCGAACAATACGATACACGTCAGGAGAGCGAATTAATGGATGCTTATTTATTTGTACATTTTAAGGAGAAGAAGACGCCGGACGGCGAGCAGGTTTATTTTGCGCTGAGCAAGGACGGATTCAACTGGGAGCAGGTGAATGACGGGTTGCCGGTCCTATGGAGCAAGCTAGGGGACGAAGGAGTCAGGGACCATACGATTGTACGGACTAGGTCAGGCAAGTTTTATATTTTAGCAACGGATCTTGGCCTTGCTAATGGCTTCGATACCAAATACAGAGGCAGCTGGGGGAACATAGGGAGAGAGGGGAGCAAATGTCTTGCGATGTGGGAATCGGACGATCTCGTGAACTGGTCTGAGCAGCGGATGATTCCTTTAGGCGATGAAGACTTCGGTTGTTTGTGGGCGCCGGATGTTATCTATGATCATCGGAATGAGGATTATGTCATTCATTGGTCCTCTGCCCACGCCTCCAACAACTACGGGCACAAAGCGATCTATTATACCCGAACGAAAGACTTTGAGAGTTTCACGGAGCCGAAGTTGCTATGCCGTAAGGACGGAAGCGGCATTATTGATTCCGCCATTTACGAGGAGAACGGCTTATTCTATCGTTTTCTTAAGAGCGAAGCGGATCCTGCCAGCATTATTTTGCAAAAAGGAAAAACGCTCACTGGCGAATATACGCGAATTGAAGCGTTCGACGCGGAGATGGCGAAGCTTGAGAGCACAGCGTATGAAGCGCCGACGGCGTTCAAGCTTGCCGATGGGAGATGGTGTTTATTGCTTGATTTCTACGGCGTACAGGGCGAAGGTCAAGGATATGTTCCATTCATTGCTGATGACATCGATAGCGGAGTATTCATTCGTTCCGATGCAAGCTTCAACTTCCCGTACCGTTTCAAACACGGTACTGTTCTAACCATCACCTCGGAAGAATACGATCGCATTCTCAGAATCAAAGCTTAACCGCATCCATGCAGATACCGGCGATGGCGCCTAGAAGGACTACGAGCCAAGGCGGCAGTTTCCAATAAACCAATAACACGAATAAAACTGCCGCCAAAGCAAAGTCGACAGGCCCTATGATTGAGCTTGTCCATATCGGATGATAGAACGCTGCCAGTATTAAGCCTACAACACATGCATTTATTCCCATAAGGGCGCTCTGCACATTCGCTATTCTTCTAAGCGAGTCCCAGAAGGGAAGAGCGCCTGCTATAAGCAGGAAAGCAGGAAGAAAAATGGCAATCGTTGCGATTATTGCGCCGAGCCAGCCGTTCAGCATAGCGCCTAGATAGGAAGCGAACGTGAACAAAGGTCCCGGAACAGCTTGCGCTGCGCCGTATCCGGTAAGAAACTGTTCTTTTCCTATCCCGAGAGCGCCTGCAAGTTCTGTCTCCAGCAGCGGCAATACGACATGACCGCCGCCAAACACAAGAGAGCCCGCGCGATAGAAGCTGTCAAAGAGGGCTATCTCATTCATCGGTACTAGTATTCTTAGGATAGGCAATCCTACTAATAGCGCTGCAAATGCGATTAATAGAAAAGCCCCGCGTTTTCGGCTGACAGGCACGATAGTCTTAGGCAGCTCAGGCAATCGGTCAGTCTTGAACAGGAATACGCCGATTATACCCGCTATGATGATCAGGCTTATTTGACTGTAAGCGCTTTGCCACACCAGGCTGACTGTCGTAGCCAGCACAGCAATCGTAATTCTAGTCTTGCCTTGTGTAAGCTTCTGGCCCATTCCTAGAATCGCTTGGGCAACGATTGCGACCGCCACGATCTTCAATCCGTGAACCCAACCAGCAGCTCCAATATCGACATGCTGAAGCAGCATGGCAAACAAAGTTAATGCAAGTGCAGAGGGCAAAGTGAATCCAATGAAAGCGACAATCCCGCCAATGATGCCTGCTCTTAGGATGCCAATACCGATTCCGACCTGGCTGCTTGCCGGTCCCGGCAGGAATTGGCTTAAAGCAACTAAGTCCGCAAAGCTCCGCTCGTCCAGCCAGTTTCTGCGTTTTACGTACTCTTCATGAAAATAGCCCAAATGAGCAATCGGACCACCGAAAGACGTTAATCCAAGCTTAGTAGAGACCATCAGAACTTCTAGCAGCGCCCTTAACAACAGTTACGACTCCTTCCATTCATAGCATTCTAACTATATTACCATTCAAGCGCATGGCTTTGTTTTAAGATATGATGTTATTTGTTCTCTCACTTATCTGCCGATCCTCGATCRCGATATTGCTTGGGGGTCATATTAGCGTGTTTTCTAAATAGTTTAATGAAATGGGTTTGATCGTAATAATTGAGCTTCGAAGCAATCGTTGACAGAGGCTCGTCGGTCAGCTCCAGCAGCCTCTTCGCCTCCTCCACTCTTTCCTTCTGAATGTATTGGCTAATAGTCATATTTGTTTCTTTGCGGAACAAATGCGACAAATAATTTCTGTTCAAGTGAGTCAGCTCCGAAAGCTTTTGAAGCGGGATATCCTCGTACATGTGGTTGAAAATATATGCCTTGCAGGCCGCAATCGGCCGAGAAGAGCTGTTCATCTTACTGATGCTTACTCGCTCGGTAAAGTCGAGAAATGCATCCATTAGGGCTATATCAACCGTTCGCGCATCCCTTAGCTCCTCGATATGCTGGATATGCAGATCACTTAACGTATATGCGAGTTCAGCTTGCAATCCTCCATCCATCGCCGCGCGAGTAGCAAGGGTAATGCCGCTTATGGCCAAGTTTTTGATATTCCGCAACTGGCTTCGCTTGGAGAGCACGCCTGCTCCTTCAAAGGGAAGGGTAATCATCATGTTAAGAAGAGCAGCTTTGTCTCCGTTGCTGATCGTTCTTAGCATCCTTGTCTCATGTTCCCGATCCGAATGGAATAGGGACAGCTCCCTGCGATTGGAGAGCGTTAGCTCGGCACTGTCTTCATATAGAAATCGCTGCTCATGGCGGAAGTTGTACTCCAGCACATCGGTGATGTCTAATGCCTCGCCGTTCACAAGTAAATAAGACAGCACACTAATGTGGAACAATCGCGAACGGTTCACGACAGGCAGACTACGCAAATATTGAAGCCACATCGCTTGCTGCTTATAGGGAACTTCATTGTCGTTTAGGATATTGCTGACAACCATTTCGGACAATGCCTGAGTAGTAACGGGACCAATGATCATTGTACCGATGCACTCCTGGTTCCGATGAATGGGGAGCAATATATACTGGTCCCAATACGGTGTCGTATGCACAATGGGGAGAGTGAAATCCTGAGCGTTCGGTTGGAGTGAGTAAATAAGCGCAAGCTGCTCACGGTAAAGCGGACGGGTCTGGTCATTGCAGCTGGAGGTCTCGACATATTCCAAATCGCCGTTTTTGCAATGAACCGGCAGTTGGATGCTTTCATGGATAAGCTTGCACAAGTAAGAAAGTTCAATATGGGAGTTTGTAGCATGCATTCGAAATCACCGCCTTACAATCATCTTATTTTTCTAATAAATATACCATAAAGAGTAAGCGTCTTCATTTATAATCTTCTTGCAAGATAAGCGAAATCATAGGAAGAAGGAGGAAATACAAAATGAAACGCGATCTTCAAAAACTAATAGCTCAAATGACGTTGGAGGAAAAGGCGGGGATGTGCTCCGGACTCGACTTTTGGCATCTGAAAGGTGTTGAACGGCTCGGTATTCCTTCTATTATGGTAACAGACGGTCCGCATGGGTTGCGCAAGCAAAAAGGCGACTCCGATCACTTGGGTGTTTTTAATAGCGTTCCCGCCACTTGTTTCCCTTCTGCGGCAGGACTTGCCGGCTCGTGGGATCGGGAGCTGATCAAGCAAGTTGGCGTTGCTCTAGGCGAAGAATGCCAGGCAGAGGATGTTGCCGTGCTGCTCGGACCTGGTGCCAACATAAAACGTTCTCCGCTTAATGGACGCAACTTCGAATATTTTTCGGAGGACCCGTATCTTTCGTCTGAAATGGCGGCCGCTCATATCGGTGGCGTGCAAAGCCAAGGCGTCGGCACCTCTCTGAAGCATTTTGCCGTCAACAACCAGGAGCATCGCCGGATGTCGGTAGATGCGGTCGTAGATGAGCGTACGCTGCGAGAAATTTATTTGGCAAGCTTTGAGGGTGCTGTCAAGAAAGGTCAGCCATGGACCGTGATGAGCTCTTACAACAAAGTGAATGGCACGTACGCATCGGAGAATGAACGTTTGCTTACTCATATATTAAAGGAAGAATGGGGTCATGAAGGGTTCGTCGTATCCGATTGGGGCGCCGTCGACAAACGCGTGAATGCGCTGGCTGCAGGCCTTGAGCTTGAGATGCCGGCAAACAATGGCTATAGCGATAAGGAAGTCGTCGAAGCGGTCAACAGCGGAAAGCTTTCGGTGGAGACGCTTGATCATGCGGTCGAAAGGCTGCTTCGGATTATTTTCATGAGCGTTGACCATAAGAAAGAGAATGCCTCCTATGACCAAGACGAGCATCACCAGCTGGCTCGTCAAGTGGCGCGTGAAAGTATGGTGCTTCTTAAGAATGAGAGCTCGCTGCTTCCGCTAAGCAAAGGGATGAAGATCGCTGTCATTGGCCCGTTTGCCGAGAAAGCGAGATATCAAGGCGGAGGAAGCTCGCACATCGTACCTACAAGGATGGATGTGCCGCTTCAGGAGATCAAGCAGCTCGCCGGCGATTCCTCATCGATCCTGTACGCGAAAGGGTTCACTCTTGAGGGCGATCTAGAGGATGTTGTGCTGACGGAGGAAGCGAAGAGGGCGGCAAGCGAAGCGGAAGTGGCCATTATTTTCGCCGGGCTTCCGGATCGGTACGAGTCTGAGGGTTATGACAGAAGCCATATGCGACTGCCCGACAATCAGAATCGTATCATCGAAGCGGTTGCGAGCGTGCAAAGCCGCATCGTCATTGTTCTGATGAACGGATCTCCCGTCGAAATGCCATGGGAAAACGATGTTACTAGTATTCTTGAAGCGTATTTAGGAGGGCAAGCGGTTGGCGGAGCAATAGCAGACATCCTGTACGGCATCGCCAATCCAAGCGGCAAGCTGGCAGAAACATTTCCGATGAAGGTAAGCGACAATCCTTCGTATTTATTTTTCCCGGGATCGGGTGATCGTGTGGAGTATCGGGAGGGTCTGTACGTCGGTTATCGGTACTATGATGCGAAGCAGACGAAGCCATTGTTCCCGTTCGGACATGGACTGAGCTACACGACATTCGATTATTCGAATCTGACGATTGACCGCAAGGAGATCAACGATACGGAAACGGTAAACGTTCAAGTTACGGTTACGAATACGGGACTTCGCGCAGGCAAAGAAATCGTACAGCTCTATGTCAGGGATGTAGCGAGCACGATAGATCGGCCTGATAAGGAACTGAAGGGTTTCGCCAAGCTAGAGCTTCAGCCAGGGGAACAGAAGACGGTTATGATCGAGCTCGATAAACGCTCATTCGCGTATTACAACGTGGAGTTGAAGGATTGGCATGTGGAAAGCGGACAGTTCGCGGTATTGATTGGCCGTTCGTCGGAAGATATCGTGCTCAGCGATACGCTGAATGTCACATCGACCGTCGAATTACAAGCGACGTACCACCGGAACTCGCTGCTTGGAGACTTGCTGAACAACCCGAGAACAGCGCCGATGATCGGGCCGATGCTTCAGCAGATGCAGAGCATGATGCCGCTAGGCGATGATGCCGAAGAGCATGGTGCCGAGATGATGAAGGCGATGATGAACTATTTGCCGCTGCGCAATTTGGTGTCGTTCAGTCAAGGCGCGTTTACGGACGCGATGCTTTCCGACCTGCTCAATCAATTGAATCAATCATAGTTCGCCTATGTTCATAAAACCGATTCCTGCGGGAGTCGGTTTTATGTTGTGGTATGATTTTATCGTAAGAGATACATAGAACTAGATTCAAATCAGGAGGAAGAAATATGAGGAAATGCGATGTGGATTTGCCGGAGCCTAATTTATTAAAGGAACGTATGCGCAGGCTAGCGGCGCTTGATCTGATATTATGCGAGGAAGATTGGCTATGCGTTCATCAATACATGCCTGATTGGGCAGAGGGCGTAGAGGTTGGGAAAATCGACAATGGGGCCGGCGACGATTTGTTTGTTGTTTTTGCACAGGGAGGTGTCATTGTAAAGGGCTTTGATCATGAATCTCCCTATAGTCCACATGCGCAGGATGAGTATGGAGTATGGCCAGGCATGTATGAGCAAGTTCCTGAAGCTTTGCTTCAATATGTGCAGGATGAAGCGCTAAGCACGGAGGACGTAACGTTTTGTTATTGGCGCATTCAAGGCGACGAGCACTGGTATAGCGGCGAATATGAGCGACCCGAGGGAATGGACGACGGCTCGGAATTTTTACTTGGCTACTTGAACGATACAGCGGATAGCTATGCCGAGTGGGCGAAGAGTTATTTTGAGGTTGAGGTGGACTTACCAGCGGTGCGGCAACTAATCGAGGGTGGAAGGACCTCGGCGGCAAACATAGCGAAACTTAATCCGGAGCGGAATATCGAGGATGTTCTCGGTCAACTGATTGAATTAGGCGTGACCATTGAATAGGAAGGTGCCTAATCGCCTTAATAGCGATTAGGCACCTTTTATGATTTATAGAAACTTTCGGCTCGTCTTCTTCCCATCGCAGCTGAACACGATCTTCTTATCTTCGACAAATGTCTCCAGATGAACGTTCTTTCCCCACAGCTGCACGACATAAGGCAGCGTACGCTCCACATACTTAAGGTCCAGCTCCGTGCCTTCATAGTTGTGGCTCAGATACAGCTYGCCGACGCGGTTGAAGTCGCCATCCTTGACGTAGAGGCTTGGGAAGCCGCCATTTACCTTCGAATATACGAGCTGCTCGCGGATGTTTTCCCACGATTTATCGGTAATTTTCCACTCCGGTCCTTTTTTCTCGAAAATGTACAGGTCGAGGTCGTCGACAAGCTCCTTGGTCAAGTAATTACGCAAGAAGGAGATGTCGGAATCGAACTCTCGCACCTCGAAAATTTTGTCCCGTCCTTTGCCCGGCACGCGGCCGAAGCGCGCCATTTCTTCCTTCGTCGGCTTATCCCAGCGGCGCTCGATATCCTCGAATATTTTCAAGCCTAAGTAATAAGGATTGAGGCTATGACGTGAAGGAACGACGACGGACGAATTAAGCTTGGCAAATTCGATCGTCTCGTCGCTCGTCAAGTCGAGCTCGCGGATAATACGCTGATGCCAATAGGAAGCCCAGCCTTCGTTCATAATCTTAGTCTCGATCTGCGGCCAGAAGTACAGCATCTCGTCACGAAGCATCGTCATGATGTCGCGCTGCCAGTCCTCCAGAATCGGCGAGTATTCTTCGATGAACCAGACGATATCCTTCTCCGGCTCCGGAGGGAAGCGCTTGACATCGGAGGCTTTCGCCGCCGCTTCTCGCTCGGCGATAAGTTCGGGATCTAGATTCCATAGATCGTCATAGGACGATACGTATTCGTTACCGCTCGTACGCTCTTTTTCTTTCTGATTCATCTCGATATACCGCTTCTTATCAAGCTGATAGGGCTTAATAAGCGTCGGATCGACATGCTCCTGAATAGCGAGAATCGCATCGATGAATTTCTCGACCGCTTCCGTGCCGTAATCCATCTCGTATTGGCTAATGCGCTCGGCTGTAGCGGACATGCTCTCGACCATGTTGCGGTTGGACACGCCGAAGCGGGCGTTGTTTTTGAAGAAATCGCAATGCGCGAGAACGTGGGCGACGATCAGCTTATTCTGAATGAGCGAGTTGCCCTCGAGGAGGAAGGCATAACAAGGATTGGAGTTAATGACGAGCTCGTATATTTTGCTGAGGCCGAAGTCGTATTGCATTTTCATCTTATTGAACGTTTTGCCGAAGCTCCAATGCGAGAACCTTGTCGGCATGCCRTAAGCGCCGAACGTATAAATAATGTCCGCCGGACATATTTCGTAACGCATCGGGTAAAAATCGAGTCCAAAGCCTTGCGCGATCTCGGTTATCTCATCGATGGAACGCTCCAATGCGCGTATCTCATCCTGGTTCATCCGTCATCCCTCCGCATTCGAAAATACGATTCATACCATATGTATGTCATTGGGATTTTTAATATGCGGATCTCTTAGCTAAGGGCTGTTTTATTAAGGGATAGGCTCTTACCTATTTTACAACCGTACTGGTAGGCGGCTGCATAGGATAAAGGAATGAAATTACGATGAGGAGAATGATCGTGTATCCTATAAATAATACCAACTGGAATCCTTACAATGAATACATGAGAATAACGGATTATGGACAAAGGCCATTAGTAGTGGATATCGAACAGGCTGCGGAGCAAAACGATACTTACCGAACGGCGCTATGGACAGGGAAGTACTTTCAAGTTACCCTAATGAGCATTAACGTTGGAGATGATATCGGACTTGAAGTTCATCCAACGACGGATCAATTCATTCGGATAGAGGAAGGCCAAGGACTTGTCCAAATGGGTGATCGTAAAGAAATATTGGATTTTCAAGTTATGGCTCGTGACGGCTATGCAATTATGGTGCCGGCTGGCATATGGCACAACGTAACCAATACAGGGAACACGCCGCTTAAAGTATACGTTATCTATGCGCCTCCACACCATCCATTCGGCACGGTACAACAAACAAAGGCAGATGCCCTGTCTGCTGAATAGCGATCCGGTTCGATTTTTCATCCTACTCGCTCATATAATACTGGATTGGCCTCCCGATTTGCGTTATCTTATACGTATACAGGTATAGGACAGATCAGAGGAGCTGATGCAAGTGGCTTATCACTATAATGATGAGATGAAGAAGCGCCTTCGCCGATTGGAAGGACAAGTACGGGGCGTGCTAAGACTGATGGAAGAAGAGAAGAACTGCAAGGATGTCATCACTCAGCTGTCGGCAGTCCGTAACGCGGCAGACAAAGCGATCGCGCAGATCGTTGCTGAGAACCTGCAGCAGTGCATCCTGGAGGAGCAGCAATCCGGCGGGGATACGAACAAAGTAGTGAAGGAAGCAATCGAGCTGCTAGTGAAGAGCCGTTAAAAAAAGTTAGAATCAAAATAAAGAACCTGCAAGAGGAACGACCTTCCGCTGCGATCATCGCAGCCGTCGCTTCCGTCTTACAGGTTCTTTTCGTTTTGTTTGATGCCGTACATCGCTTGGTCAGCGTCGCTGATAAGCTCCTTTAAGCTGGAACCAAGACCGTAGTTCGCGCTGATGCCAATGCTCGCGGATACTTGAATGGTATGGTCGCGAATAAGGAACGGCTCCTTGATCGAGTCTCTGATCTTGCCGGCTACGAATTCGATGTCATTGTTGTCCACAAGATGCTGGAAGCAAATGAGGAATTCGTCGCCTCCGTAACGGACGAGAACATCGCTCTTGCGCACACCCTGCTTTAGCCGGGCAGCAATCTCGAGCAGCAGCAGGTCGCCGAAGTCATGTCCGTAGGTATCGTTCACGTCCTTGAAGTCATCAATGTCGATGAACATTACGCTGAACTGCTTGTCTGCCCCGTTCTGATAGAGATGGCTTAGGTAGCGCCGGTTATACAGTCCTGTCAGACTGTCGGTAACGCTAGCATTCTCTAACTCAATGACATAGCCAAGGATAGCGGCCAAAGACTTCACGAGGGAGAGCTGCTGCTCATTCAGCTCAATCGACTCGCTCCCTAGCAAGCAAATCGCACCAACCGCGTCATTGCTGCTTGTCTTGACGGCAACGCCAACCATAGAGCGCTGAGCAAGCTGTGCCGCTGCGGGGAGTCCAGCCAGTCTTGAATCGTCAGACAAGTCGTTAATCATAAGATGGGGGGCGTTATGGCTATGATCAATGATGAGCTTGCAGAGCGGTGTCAGTAAAGATTGCGGTATCGGATCCGAATCATCGCTGCGATTGAACGCTTTCAGGATGCGATTGGAAGCTATATCGGATGTTGCGATTAGGATCATGTTCACTTGAAGGAAATGCTTTAATGTGTCTAAGATATGTTCGGCTGCATCTTCTAGTGAGCGGTCGTAACTGCTCATGTTCTCAACTCCTGCCGTAGTGTTGAAACAAGGGAATTCCCTTCTTATTCCATAGTAGTCGAAAAGACATATATACTCAAGGCTGAATTCACATTTAATTGGGGATTTTGCACTATGTTTTTTGGTATAAATAGTAAGCGTATCAAGGAGGTTGGAAAAACACAGTACAATACTCATTGGATAAACGAAAACATTAATTCAGTTACCTTTAAAATTAATGCTTGAATTAATTCTTATCTTATTGTTAAATGAATTTATGAAAGGGTTATCATCGCGTAATCTAATTAATTCTTTTATTAACATTAACTAAAATGAGGTGTAAACGGATGGCAAGCAACAAGRCAACGATGATCGTAGACAAGGACTTTATTGTCGGGGAAGTAGATAAGCGTATTTATGGTTCATTCATTGAACATTTGGGACGCGCCGTATATGGCGGCATTTATGAAGCGGATCATCCGACGGCGGATGAGCAAGGCTTCCGTTCGGACGTTATTGAACTCGTGAGAGGCCTTGATGTACCGATCGTTCGTTATCCTGGCGGCAACTTTGTATCCGGATACAACTGGGAAGATGGCGTTGGCCCGCTTGATCAACGTCCAAGAAGGCTTGAGCTGGCATGGAGAACGATTGAACCGAACTGGATCGGCTTTAATGAATTTATGGATTGGTGCAAGAAGGTTGGTACGGATGCAATGATGGCCGTCAACCTCGGTACGCGCGGCATTGACGAAGCACGCAACCTAATCGAATATTCGAACCACAAATCCGGCTCGTATTGGAGCGATCTTCGCATCTCGCACGGCTACAAGGATCCGCATAACGTGAAGACTTGGTGCCTCGGCAATGAAATGGACGGCCCTTGGCAGATCGGCCATAAGACGGCTTATGAATATGGACGGCTGGCGAATGAGACCGGCAAAGCAATGCGCTGGGTAGACCCGACGATTGAGCTCGTTGCTTGCGGCAGTTCTTACAACGGAATGCCGACTTACCCTGAATGGGAAGCAACTGTTCTGGACCTTTCGTATGATACGGTTGACTATATTTCGATTCACCAATATTATGGCAACAGGGATAAAGATTCGCAAAACTTCCTTGCGCTCTCACTGGGCATGGATGAATATATCGATACGGTAATTGCTACTTGTGATTACATCAAATCGAAGAAACGCAGCAAGAAAAAAATTAATCTTTCGTTCGACGAGTGGAATGTATGGTATCATTCCAACGAACAGGACAGCAAGATCGATCCATGGTCGATTGCCCCTCCGCAGCTTGAAGATATCTACAACCACGAGGATGCGCTGCTTGTCGGCTGTATGCTGATCAGCATGCTGAAGCGTGCAGACCGCGTGAAGATGGCGTGTCTTGCCCAATTAGTTAACGTTATTGCTCCGATCATGACGGAGAACGGCGGCGCGGCATGGAAGCAAACGATCTATTATCCATATATGCATGCCAGCATCTTCGGCCGCGGAACGGTACTTGTGCCGCTCGTAAAGTCGCCGAAGCATGATACGAAGCAGTATACGGATGTTCCTTACTTGGAATCCGTTGCCGTGCATAATGAAGAGAAGAACGAAGTAACCATATTCGCGGTTAACCGTCATCTGTCCGAGTCGCTCTCCTTCGAGATCGATCTGCGAAGCTTCGGTGCTTTCCAGCTTATCGAGCATATCGTGCTCGAAAATGATGACCTGAAAGCATCCAATACGGCTGCGAATCCGGACAACGTGAAGCCGCATACGGCGGGCAACGCTACGATTACGGACAACGGCAAGATCGAAGCGCAGCTTGCCAAAGCTTCGTGGAACGTGATCCGCATTAAGTTGTAATCGCAAGCACGATTGGCTTCAAAAGTTGCATGGGGTGTCCCAAGCTGCAATCGCGGCTTATGGGATGCCCCTCTGTTGTCAGAACCGTTAGCTGCGCAAAGWCGCAGCTAACGGTTCGTGCGTAGCGACAGCCGTTTACGCTTGTATAATGGAAGAAGGAGGCGATCCAAACAAATGATTCATGCAAATACCGATTCGGAATGGCTTCCATTATATGAAGCGTTAGCGAGCCAAGTGCGCTTATCTATCATTAATCTGTTGTCGAGTAAACCGATGAACGTGAAAGAGCTTGCCGAATCGCTCGGACTAAGCAGCGCCATCGTAACGATGCATGTGAAGAAGCTGGAGAAGGCGGGGCTAGTCCATACGAAAATGGTCCGAAAGGATGGCGGCACGCACAAAATTTGCTCGCTTGCCGAAAGAACGATTGCGATCGAGCTGCCTCATCCGATCCCCGATGTGAAGAAAATGCATGAGATTAGCGTGCCCGTCGGACATTATACGCAGTTCGAGGTACATCCGACATGCGGTATCGCTACGGTTGACAAGACGATCGGTCAATATGACGATCCGCGCTTCTTCCTCGAGCCGGAGCGCATGAACGCAGGCATTCTTTGGTTCGGCAAAGGTTTCGTCGAGTACAAAGTGCCGAATTATTTGCTGCCGGGTCAGAAGCCGTTGGCGCTTGAGATTGTGCTTGAGATCGGGTCGGAAGCGCCTGGCATTAATGAGAACTATCCTTCCGACATCTACTTTGAATTGAACGGCAAAGACATGGGCACCTGGACAAGCCCCGGCGATTACGGTGACGTAAGAGGGCGATATACGCCATCTTGGTGGCTGGACAGCGTGAATCAATACGGGCTGCTCAAGGTGATTCGCATTCAGGAGGACGGCACGTTAATAGACGGCCAGCATATGTCCGATATGTCGATCGGAGAGATTGGCCTTGACCGTAACTTTTGGACGTTCAGCATAGGAGTGAAGGATGAAGCTGCTCATGTCGGCGGTCTAACCTTGTACGGCAAAGGCTTCGGCAATTACAATCAAGATATTTTGTTCCGTGTATTCTATGAGGACGCCCGCAGCAACTAAGGCGGCATTGTGACGGATAATAGAAGCTCCTATTCGCATCGACGGGTAGGAGTTTTCCTCGTTGCGTGATTTTTATAAATGCCAATTCGCGCATAAATCGATATAATAGGAAGAGCAGCATGAAAGCGGGAGGTGCAGGAATGCGTACAATGTTCTCTTTTTTGCAAAAGTATAAGGCAGCGACAGCTGTGGCGCTCTTGCTTATGTTGACGGAGCTTATGGTCGAGTTAATCCAGCCGTTCATTATATCCAAAATCATAGATAAAGGCATTGGCAACGACAATATGACAGTCGTTCTTCAGTGGGGTGGGGTACTGGTTGGATGCTCGGTCATTGCTTTCGGCGTCGGTATTGTAAGCTCGTTTTATGCGTCCCATGTCAGCCAAAGCTTCGGCTTTGACGTGAGAGAGCGGTTATACGAGAAAGTGCAATCGTTTTCTTTTGCGAATTTCAATCGTTTTCCGGAGTCCTCGCTTATTACGCGGTTAACGAATGATGTGATGCAGCTTCAGAATACGGTGTTCATGGGACTGCGGATCATGCTTCGCGCACCTCTGCTCGTTATCGGCAGTGTAGTGATGGCATTCATCGTGCATCCGAAGCTGGCGTTGTTCCTCGCGGCAGGCATACCGTTTCTAGGTGTATTTCTCGTATGGGTGTTGCAAAGGGGCGAGAAGCTGTTTCGCTCCGTGCAGCAGCAGCTTGACGGGGTGAACGGCGTGATGCAGCAAAATTTAAGCGGCATGCGGCTCATACGCGTGTTCGTTCGAATGAAGCATGAAGCGGCCAGATTCGCCTCCTCGAGCGAGCGGCTAATGGAGAAGACAGTCGCTGCGATGAGGCTGACCGAGACAACGATGCCGATTATATTGCTCGTTATGAATACATGTGTGTTGACTGTACTGTGGTTCGGACGTTTCGAGCTGGACCGAAGCGGAGCGAGCGTCGGCGAGGTTGTCGCAATCGTCAACTATGCGATGCGGACGACGGGCGCGTTGTCGATTCTCTCGATGATTATTGTGAACTTCTCGCGCGCCAGGGCATCGGCTCAGCGCGTGGAAGAGGTGCTGATGACCGACATCGATCTGCTCGATACGGAAGAGAGCGATAAGGAGGCAAGGCTTAGAGCGGGAGACGTTTCGTTCGAAGGGGTTTCCTTCCGCTACCCGGATACGGGCGAGCATGTATTGGAAGCGATTACGTTCGAGGCGAAGGCAGGCGACACAGTAGCGATTATGGGTGCGACCGGTTCCGGCAAAACGTCGCTTATGCAGCTCATTCCGAGGCTGTACGATTTGGATGAAGGTATTATTCGTCTAGATGGTATCGATAATCGGCAGCTGAAGCTAACCCAGCTTCGCGGTCAGATCGGATATGTGCCGCAAGATATTATGCTGTTTACCGGTACTGTTGCCGACAATATTCGCTGGGGTAAGGAAGATGCCACCCAGGAAGAAATTGAACAGGCGGCTAAGCTGGCACAAATTCACGACACCATCATGAAGCTGCCTTTGCAATATGAGACTATCGTCGGCCAGAAGGGCGTTAATTTGTCCGGTGGACAGAAGCAGCGGCTTACGATTGCCCGCGCGCTTGTGCGGCAGCCGGTCATTCTGCTTCTTGACGATAGTACGAGTGCGCTCGATGTTCAGACGGAAGCGAGGCTTCTCGCTGCTCTTAAGCAGATGCATTGCACAACGTTCCTTATCACGCAAAAAATAAGCACAACGATAGGCGCCGATACCGTATTGCTGCTTGATGACGGTAGGCTTCTCGCTCAAGGCACGCATGAGCAATTATTGAATGGTTCTAATCTGTATCGGCGAATCTTTGAATCGCAGTTCGGGAAGGAGGGCGTGTCCAATGCTTAACCAATTGAAGCGGCCATTCCAATACGAACGACCCGAACGAGCGGCTGAGGCTAAGACCGGAACCGGAGACAAGGCGGAAGCGCCGAAGAAGAAGCCGCGTGCCCGTAACGCCTCACTCACGCTGAAGCGAATGGGCGGCTATCTGATGCAATATAAAGGCCGATTATCGGCTGTTGTGGCAATGGTCGTGCTAAGCTCGGCATTATCGCTGCTTGGCCCGTATTTGGCGGGGAAGGCCGTTGACCGATTCCTCATCGATCGCGACAGCGGGTTTATCACTTTCCTCGCACTTATGGCAGTGGTATACGGCATGCATTCCTTAACGATGTGGCTGCAAAGCATATGGATGATTACGATTTCGCAGAAGACCGTCTACCAGATGCGTGTTCTGTTGTTCAATCAACTGCACCGGTTGCCGATTCCTTATTTCGCTAAGCGTCAGCAAGGCGAACTGATGAGCCGCGTGACGAATGACATCGAGAATGTCAGCTCTTCGCTTAACAGCTCGGTTATTCAATTGCTGTCCAGCGTACTGCTGCTCATTGGAACGGTATCCGTCATGCTGTCGCTTAGCCCGCTGCTTACGCTGCTGACTTTCCTTATCGTTCCGCTAATGGTGTACGGAATGAAGTGGATCACGAACCAGACGAGCAAGCTGTTCAAGTCGCAGCAGCGCAATCTTGGCGATCTCAATGGTTATATAGAAGAAACGCTCTCCGGTCAGCGTATCGTCAAGGCGTTCTCACAGGAGCAGAACGTCATATCCTCCTTCCGCATCCGCAATGAACGGATACGGGTGTCTGGTTTCTGGGCTCAGACGATTTCAGGCTTCATTCCGAAGCTGATGAACGCGCTCAACAATCTAAGTTTTGCTATCGTTGCCGGCGTTGGAGCGATTCTCGCTCTGCAAGGCTCGATTTCGGTGGGCGTCATTATTATTTTCGCCGAATATGCGAGGCAGTTCACAAGACCGCTTAACGATTTGGCTAACCAATGGAACACACTGCTGTCGGCCATTGCGGGCGCGGAGCGGGTGTTCGACGTACTCGACGAGGAAGAAGAGTGCAAGGACGAAGGCGAAGCAGCCGTCCTCGACATTGTGAAAGGCGACATCTCTTTCGATCGCGTATCATTCTCCTATGGAGAGGGAGCTCAGACGCTTAGAGAGGTGAGCTTCAAAGCTTCGCCAGGAGAGACGATTGCGTTAGTTGGTCCGACCGGAGCTGGCAAAACAACGTTAATTCAGCTGCTGTGCCGATTCTATGAACCGAGCGGCGGCCGGATTATGATCGACGGCCGCGATACGAACAGCTGTACGCGCGAGAGCCTGCGCTCGCATATGGCGTTCGTACTGCAGGATCCGTTTTTATTCGAGGGAACGGTGCGCGACAATATTCGTTACGGAAGGCTGGACGCAACCGACGAGGAGATTGAACAGGCAGCGAAGCTTGCTAACGCGCATTCTTTTATTACAAGACTTCGCGGCGGCTACGATGCACTGCTTAAGCTCGATGGCAGCGGGATAAGCCAAGGTCAGAAGCAGTTACTCGCCATTGCTAGAGCGATACTGGCCGATCCGTCTATACTCGTGCTTGATGAAGCGACAAGCAGCATCGATACCGTTACGGAAATCAAAATTCAAGAAGCGCTGCAGCGCCTTATGCAAGGACGCACCAGCTTCGTGATTGCCCATCGTTTGAATACGATCCAGCAAGCCGACAAAATCGTCGTGCTGCAGGACGGTGCTTTGACAGAGATCGGATCCCATGATGAACTGCTAGCCAATAAAGGGTTCTATAGCAAACTCTTCAATGGACAACTGGACAGCACCGTATTAAGCGGCGCACATTCCTAGCTTTAACTCGGCCTTCTGTTCTCGCCTATTAAACTCCAAATCAGCATACGTACAATCGATAGAGAAGCGCTTGCCATACTATGGCGTAGCAGCTGAATATTGCAGGACGTGAGCTAGAGTAGGGAGGAATAGGAGAGAGTGGCCGAACGAGACGACCATATCAAGTGGCATAGTTACAATGTTACGAAGGAGCTGTACAATCGCAGATTTGGACATATGAGCGGCGTCATATGGATAACCGGGCTATCAGGTTCTGGCAAGTCTTCGATCGCGAACGAGCTGAATACGATGCTTTATGAGCGCCATATTTATAGCATCGTGCTGGACGGCGACAATTTGAGGACAGGGCTCAACAAAGATTTAGGCTTCAGCGCCAAGGATCGAAGCGAAAATGTGCGCCGTACGGCCGAAGTAGCGAAGCTGCTCGTCCAGGCTGGCGCACTCGTCATTGTTGCGCTCGTATCCCCGATAAAAGCGGATCGTGATATGGCAAAATCGATGTTCGAGGAAGGCGAGTTCGTCGAGGTGTACGCGGATTGCCCGCTTGCTGTATGCGAGCAACGCGACCCGAAGGGTCTATATAGAAAAGCGAGAGCGAATGAGATTGCTCATTTTACGGGTATTTCCTCACCCTATGAGCCTCCTAGCAATCCTGATATCCGTCTCAGCTCTGACTTATTGTCGGTCAAGCAGGCTGCGGGAACTATTATGTATTACTTATTCGAAAATACGAGTGTTTGAACGAGAGCTGGCATTTGTTCATATGCCCGATATACTTGACTTAACCGCCTATATGGCGGTTTTTTGCATGAAAGGACGGCTCTTGCCTTTGACGCTTAAGTATTGTCGATTAAGAATGAAACTTCACGATGATTTCCAAGTATAACAGTGTAAGAAGAAAGAAGTGGTTGGAGAGAGGGTTTCATTAGGAGGCGACGTCATGACAACAATAGAATGTTTGGAATGCGGAAGAAGCAATGAGGTAGATACGGACAAGGTGCTGACTGAAGGATGCGCGTATTGCGGCAGCAAACTGGTTGAAGAAGCGGTTCCTTATGAGGTATCGACGAGCGAGCTCGAAGAGACGCTTCAAGGAGAGGCGACGGGGACGGTTTCGCCTAGTGAGGTTGACGTGAATAAGTGGGTCGGCAAAATCGGCGATCACGATAAGCAGGTCAAATACGTAGAGGAAGGCTTCTGGGCGAAGGTGAAGCGACATGCGGCTAAAGTGCCTTTTGCCAAGGAGGTCGTCACACTGTATTACTGCTCGGTCGATGCGAAGACGCCGTTATCGGCTAAGGTGACTGCGATAGGTGCGCTTGCCTATTGGATCATGCCTATCGATCTTATTCCCGACTTCATTCCTGTTGCGGGTTTCGTAGACGATGCTACCGCAGTATTGATTGCCTATAAGGCGATCAGCGGTCAGATTACCGATGAGCATCGAGAGAAGGCGGAGCAATTTTTTGTCCTTAGCAAAAATGTTAAGCTTATCGACCGTACCGCTAAATGAATAGAAGGCTGCCGACATGCTGGACGTAATCTAGTCCTTGTCGGCAGCCTTCTTCTATTCCATGATGGGTTAGAACAAGCTCCAGTCAAAATGCTGCGACATCTTCTGAAGCAAGTCCACGCCAGCGATGCTGTTTCCTTTGCGATTAAGTGACGGGCCGACGAGCCCGATGCCGTATTTCCCAGGCACGATGGTCAGAATGCCGCCTGACACGCCGCTCTTCGCAGGCAGCCCGACTTGAATCGCGAATTCGCCGGATGCATTGTACATGCCGCATGTCGTCATGAACGTTTTGGCGATTTGAACGTAACGCCGCGGAATCAACTGTTTTCCTGTTCGCGGATTTACGCCGTCACTTGCCAACACGAGAGCCATGCTCGCCAAGTCGGCACAGGTTACGCTGATCGAGCAATGCCGGAAGTAAACGTCAAGCACATCCTCTACTTCGCCATTAAGCACACCGTTATCCTTCAGCAGATACGCCATGGATCGATTCAAGTTAGCCGTCTCCGATTCGGAACGGTATACGTCATAGTCGTAATCGAGCGTTTCGTTACCGGCTAGCATTCGGAAGAAATGAAGCACGCGGGCAGACTTGTCTAGTGAATGTTCTCCTGCAATTAATGACGATATAGCGATTGCTCCTGCATTAATAAGCGGGTTGAATGGGATTCCGGGCTGTACGAGCTCGAGCTTAAGCATCGAGTTGAAGTTGTCTCCGGTAGGCTCCATGCCTACTTTGCTGAACACCGCCTCTTCGCCGTTATCGAGCAGTGCCAAGATGAGCGTGAATATTTTGGAGATGCTCTGCATGGTAAATGATAGACCGCAATCGCCAGCCGATATAGAGCGTCCTTGTCCATCAAGAATATGAATGCCAAGTGCTTCTATAGGAGCCTTGGATAGCTCTGGGATATAGGAGGCCACCTTGCCTTCCGTGCCATGGCGGCGACTTTCCTCTACCCATTGGGGCAGCTTGATGCGAAGCTGATCAAATTCCTCTGATGTCATTGCCCGTGTCCTCCTTATTAACGATACGAATTAGTATATGCGAATCTATTCGACAGCCGTTTATTGTTTTCCTACTATTATAGTTGTTAAAACCAGTATTGACTGACATCGGCCATATCGTATAAAATGCCGTTTGTGGCAAAAAGTTAAAATGTGCTATGGAGAAAGCAATTAGAAGGCCGTTTTAACGAATATCATAATCTTTTTAAAAAAGTTTATAAAAAAGCTTGACCAAGTTATATAGGCCATGGTATATTCTAATTCCGGCCGAGAGAAACACACGCCGGACACGAAAGAAAGATTGTTCTTTGAAAACTGAACAACGAGCGAAACTGCCAGTTAAGAAGCTTCGGCTTCTGACTAAAGCAATACAAAGTAATGAGCAAGTCGAACTACCTTTATGGAGAGTTTGATCCTGGCTCAGGACGAACGCTGGCGGCGTGCCTAATACATGCAAGTCGAGCGGAGTTATTC
>NZ_JBFRGE010000025.1:0-85271 GCF_052115185.1 Paenibacillus sp. 2TAB19
ACATTATTCTTATGCTTGCGAGAGAATGCTCTCGCAAGCATAAGAATAATGTCGCTGGAGCCTGTTCCGAATATAATCTGATTCGGGTTGACGCCTAAGTGTTTGGCAAGCGCTTCTGTTAGCTCTACACTGGCGCCGTCGGGATAAATACTCACTTGATCAAGCTCAGCGATAGCGGCTGCTTTCGCTTTCGGAGAAGCACCAAACGGATTTTCATTCGAAGCGAGCTTAATAACCTCTTGTAGACCAAGCTCTCTCTTCACGTCTTCGATCGGCTTGCCCGGTTGATAAACGGGAAGATGAAGAATATTGCTTTTTGGCTGCATGCGCCGTTCACCTCTTTAGATATGGACTATAGTCTATGTGCTGTCATCCATTGTCTCATAATTTGAGCAGCTTTTAAAGCATTTTTACTGACAAACATTTTAGCGTCGACGCTTTAAAGCGGCACAAGGTATAGCAGTGAAACGATATACTTTCCTATATTTCAAAGAAGAGGCTGCCCTTAAGTCGCCTTAAGTGACAGCCTCTCTTAATGAGGGATATTCAACAATCGCTTATTAAGCCTTGAGACTTGCTACGAAATCGCCGATGGAACGCAATCCTTCTGCTTTCTTGTCGGCATCCTTCAGAAGCGGTAACGCATTTTCGATCGTGCGAACAATGGCGCTGCCGACGATTACGCCGTCAACCTGCTTCTCGAAGCGCTCTACCTGATCGCGGCTGGAAATGCCGAAGCCTACGGCAATCGGTAAATCCGTTGCCTCGCGTACAGTAGAGAGGAAATCATCGATGCCGCTATGGAAGTCAGCTCTGACTCCAGTTACGCCAAGCGAGGAGACGCAATAAACGAAGCCTCTCGCTTTACGGGAGATGCGTACGACTCGATCTTTGGAAGTAGGCGCGACAAGCGGTATAAGATGAACGTTAGCCGCTTCCGCAAGCGCGCGCACCTCTTCGTCCTCTTCAATCGGCAGATCAGGAATAATAAGACCGCTGATGCCTTTGCTCTGAACAAGCTCGAAGAAACGATCGAGTCCATATTGCAGCACCGGATTGAAGTAGGTGAACAAGATGAAAGGCAGCTTCACTCCCGCTTCCCTCGCTTGCTCGGCAATGTTAATGCAATCCACCAGCGTAATTCGGTTCTGAAGCGCTCGCTCGGAGGCGCGTTGAATGACAGGTCCATCTGCGAGCGGATCGGAGTAAGGAACGCCGAGCTCCACCATATCCGCTCCCGCATCTTCTAATGTCTTCAATATCTCTACCGAGGTTTCCAAATTGGGATCGCCCATCGTAAGGAATGGAATCAGCGCGGTACGGCCTTCGCTTCTCAGCTTCGCAAATACGTTATCAATGAGATTCATTCGGCGTGCCTCCCAAGTAACCCATAATCGCTTCTACGTCCTTATCTCCACGGCCGGATAAGCTAACGACAATCACTTTATCTTTGCCTAGCGTCGGTGCAAGCTTCATTGTCTGTGCAATGGCATGCGATGATTCTAGAGCTGGAATAATACCTTCTGTTCTTGACAGCAATTGAAGCGCCTCTAACGCCTCAGCGTCAGTTATCGGTACATACTCCGCACGTCCGGAATCTTTTAAGTAAGCGTGCTCAGGACCGATACCCGGGTAATCAAGTCCTGCAGAGATGGAATGAGCCGGCTGTACTTGACCGTGCTCGTCCTGCAGCACATAGCTGAGCGAGCCTTGGAATACGCCATGACGGCCTTTCGTCATCGTAGCCGCATGTTCTTCTGTCTCAACGCCGCGTCCTGCCGCCTCAACGCCAAGCAGCTTCACGCCGTCATCGCCTACGAACGGATAGAAGATACCCATCGCATTACTGCCGCCGCCTACTGCCGCAACGACATAATCAGGTAAACGGCCTTCTTCTTTAAGAATTTGCTCACGTGCTTCGTCGCCGATAATCCGTTGGAAGTCGCGTACCATCATCGGGTAGGGATGAGGTCCGGTAACCGATCCGAGAATATAATACGTATCGTCTACATGGCTTACCCAATAGCGCAGCGTTTCGTTGCATGCGTCCTTAAGCGTACGAGTGCCGGAGAGAACAGGCACAACCTCGGAGCCTAGCAGCTGCATACGGAATACGTTAAGCTGTTGGCGCTTCATATCCTCTTCGCCCATGAATACTTTGCATTCCAGCCCGAGTAAGGCAGCTACGGTTGCAGAAGCGACACCATGCTGTCCCGCACCAGTCTCAGCAATAATCTTCGACTTGCCCATCCGCTTGGCTAGCAAGCCTTGTCCGATCGTGTTATTGATTTTATGAGCGCCCGTATGGTTAAGATCTTCGCGCTTCAAATAAATTTTCGCGCCGCCGAGATGCTCGCTTAGCCGCTCCGCATAATACAACGAAGTCGGTCTGCCTGAATACTTGTGCAGCAGGTAACGAACTTCTTCTTGGAATTGCGCATCCTTCGAATAGTGCAAGTAAGCTTCCTCTAGCTCCAACAGCGCGTTCATGAGCGTCTCTGGAACGTAGCGGCCGCCGAACTTGCCATATCGGCCGTTCTCGTCTGGTACTTGAATCATGACTCCATCACCCTTCTTACGAATAATCGAATTTTCTCAATATCCTTCTGTCCTTCTGTCTCGACACCGCTTGACACATCTATTCCATCAGGAGCGTACTCATTCAACAGCTCCTGTACATTATCCGCATGAAGCCCACCGGCAATATAAAGCGGCAACTCTATTAATCGTGCGGCCGCAAGGTATTCCTTGATCGTCACCCAATCGAAGGTATGTCCGGTTCCGCCCCCGGCGGAATCAATAAGTATAGCATCAACAGACCCATTGTAAGGCGTTATGCGCTCAATAGCCGTTTGCGATAACTCAGATATATTATCCGTTGACGAAGGCTTCATACCGAGCGCTTTCCATACTTGTACGCGAAAGCGCTCCTTAATCACGCGGCATAAATCAGCGGATTCGTCGCCGTGAAGCTGCACGATATCAAGCCGGGCAATCGAGAGTACGTTATCGAGCTCCTCAAGCGTTGGGTTAACGAACACGCCGGCTGATTTCGGCCGCTCGCCGCCTCTAGCCGTTAACCGGTTCGTCGATTCGATCAGCGCTGCCGCCGACTCCGGCGTCACCTGCCGCTTACTCTTCGCGAACACGAATCCGATCTCGTTAATAGGCAAGCCGTCCATCGCTTCAATCGTTGCGATATCCTTAAGTCCGCATATCTTGATATGCGGCAACTTTTTGCCGGTCATCGCACCGTCACCGCACCCATAAGATCGTGAACAGAGCCAGCGACATCATCGTGGCGCATGAAATGCTCGCCAATCAATACGCCATGCGCGCCGATGGACTGCAAGTAATCCATATCCGCCCTGCCGGCTATGCCGCTTTCGCTTATGACCGTAACATCCTTCGGCATCATGCCGATAAGCGCCTCCGTCGTACGAAGATCAGTAACGAATGATTTTAAATCACGATTATTAATGCCGATCAGCTTCGCTTTATCCAGCTCCAGCACAAGCTCCAGCTCTTCGCGGTTATGAACCTCTACCAATACATCTAGACCTATCGATTTTGCGATATCGTGCAGCTCGCCCAACGATTCCTTCGTTAGAATCGCTGCGATCAGCAAGATGGCATCCGCTCCAATAACGCGAGCTTCATATACTTGGCGATAATCGATAGTAAAGTCTTTGCGCAGCAAAGGCAGTCCGACAACCGAGCGGATCGCGCTCAAATATTCATTGGCGCCTTGAAAATAATCCCGATCGGTCAGTACCGATATGCAGTCAGCGCCTGTGGTTTCATAAGCCAAAGCCAGCTCAGTCGGATTAAAGTCTGAACGGATAAGTCCTTTCGAAGGCGATGCCTTCTTCACTTCGGCAATCAATCCCATTGAACGATTGCGCACGCCAGCGCTCAATGCGCGCTCGAATCCTTTGCAGCTTGGCAGCTCCTCAATCCGCTTCTCATATTCGGACAATGAGAACGCAGCGCCTAGCGCTTCAACCTCTACCTTTTTCGTAGCAACTATTTTATCAAGAAACATGAGCCAGCTCTCCTGTCGTTTGAATTAGCTGTTCGAGCTTACGCTCAGCTTTGCCTGAATCGATCACTTCGGCTGCGATGGACGCGCCTTCGCGCAACGACTCTGCAAGTCCGCCTACGTAGATGCACGCTCCTGCGTTCGCGAGTACGATATCGCGGTAGGCGCCGCGTTCATCACCATTGAATATGGAACGGATTATACCTGCATTGACAGCAGGCTCCCCGCCCAGCACATTCTCGATCGCCCACCGTTTAAGCCCGATTTCCTCCGGAGTTAGATCATAGGTGCGGACGCTGCCATCCTTCAATTCGGATATTTGCGTCGGTGAGGAAATACTGATTTCGTCCAGTCCATCATGACTGCTGACGACTAGCGCACGCTTAAGACCAAGATCCTTCATCACTTCAGCTACCGTCGATGTGCGCGAACGGTCGTATAGACCGAGCAGTTGACGATCTGCGCCTGCCGGATTCGTTAACGGACCCAACATATTGAAGATCGTCCGAATACCAAGCTCTCGGCGAGGGGCAGCGGCATGACGAAGCGATGGATGATAGTGCTGCGCGAACATGAAGCAGATTCCGATCTTCTCCAAGCAGGCTGCTGCCTGTTCTGGCGAAATCCCTATTTGAACGCCCAGCGCTTCCAACACATCAGCGCTTCCGGTCTTGCCGGACATCGCACGGTTGCCGTGTTTGGCAACGCGAATGCCGGACGCCGCCGCAATAATGGATGATGCCGTAGAAATATTGAATTTATGGATGCCTGAGCCGCCCGTACCGCATGTGTCGAGCAAGCCGTCCTGATCCGTCTGAACATGGCTCGAATGGGAACGCATAACCTCGGCGAATCCCGTAATTTCGTCCTTCGTTTCCCCCTTGATGCGCATTGCCGTTACGACGCCTGCGATCTGGGCAGCGGTGGCTTCCCCGTTCATAATGATGCTCATGACCGACCTTGCTTGCTCGCGAGTGAGGTCCGTCCCCTCAATCAATGATCGCAGCGCGTGCTGCATCGAGTACATTTCCGTTTGCTGCGTCATTACCGAGTCAACCCCTCTCTTGTTTCCACATCGTAATCCGTATTCACCGACTGATATAAACCCGCGTTGCCGCTTGGCTTCGCGAAGATCGCTTCCGCTGCGCGTATCGCCTTCAACATCGCTTTCGCTTTATTAACGGTCTCCATATATTCGCTCTCTGGAACCGAATCCCATACGATTCCCGCTCCGGCTTGAACGTACGCTTTGCCGTGCTTGAATATAATGGTCCGAATCGTAATACACGTATCCATCGTTCCACCGAAGCCCAAGTAACCGATCGCTCCCGCATATGCTCCCCGCGCTTCGTTCTCCAGCTCTGCAATAATTTCCATTGCTCTTAGCTTTGGCGCGCCCGACACCGTGCCTGCCGGCAAGCAAGAAAGAAAAGCGTCGAAGAAATCTTTATCCTTATGGAGCTTGCCGGATACGTTCGATACGATGTGCATGACATGCGAGTACCGCTCGATTTCCATAAACGAATCGCATTTGACCGTGCCGAACTCCGATACGCGTCCAATATCGTTCCGTCCAAGATCGACAAGCATAAGATGCTCGGCCCGTTCCTTCTCATCGGCTAGAAGCTCCCGCTCGTACGCCAAATCCTCTTCCGGCGTTTTGCCTCGCGGCCTTGTTCCGGCAATCGGCCTTGTCTCCAGCTTATCGCCGCTCACCTTCACCAACGCTTCTGGCGATGTGCCGACAATGACTTCCTCGCCCATCTTCAAGTAATACATGTAAGGCGATGGATTCATCGTCCGCAGGACGCGATACACGTGAAGCGGATCGATGTCCGTCTCAATGCTGAACCGCTGCGAAAGCACCACTTGGA
The DNA here is from genome assembly GCF_052115185.1 of Paenibacillus sp. 2TAB19. Lineage (NCBI taxonomy): Bacteria > Bacillati > Bacillota > Bacilli > Caryophanales > Paenibacillaceae > Paenibacillus > Paenibacillus sp. 2TAB19. The sequence continues at coordinate 5,917 of NZ_JBFRGE010000025.1, forward strand.
ATATGTCGCCCGCTCGAATATATTCTTTGGCCTTCTCGATATTGGCGATGAATTGCTCCTTCGTCACATTCGACTGAATATCGCCCAGCTCATGATCCGTGGAGATCGCCTGGCCCGTCGTAACCGGTGTAGCGGCAGGCTTCTTCAACCGCTCAATTGTCGCTTCAATCTTGGCAACAGCAGCCGCATAAGCTATCGCAATATCATCATCCGTAGCGCCTTCTCTGACGTGAACATTGCCTATCACTTGAAGCTGCTGCTTGAAGTGGTCGAAAGCAATAATTTGATCGCAGAACATGAATTGCATATCGTTCATTTGCAGATCATCTATCCGATGAGCTGGCAGCTTCTCGTAATACTGCAACAGATCATAGCCGAAAAATCCGATGGCTCCTCCCGTGAATGGAGGCAGATCCGCAATTGCCGGACTGCGGAAGGAGCGAAGCCGCGCTTTGAGCAGCTCGATCGGCTTGTCGCGGAGCGTTTGCTTCTCTCCGTTATGCTCGAGCACCATCTCCCCGTTTTTACCGTAAAGCATCATGAACGGATCGGTGCCGATAAACGAATGGCGCGCCCATTTCACGCCGCCTTCTACACTTTCCAGCAGAAACGAGTATTCTTCCTTCGCGAAATGCTGGAATAGTCTGATTGGCGTTTCCGTATCGGCCATCATATAGCGCACGATCGGAATCAGATTGAATTGGCTGGCGAGACGGGTCACTTGCTGCAGCTCGGTTGACATTGGAACGACCTCCATTGGGGATGAAATAGTTAATAAAAATAAAAAAGCTCCTGCCGCAGCAGGAGCGTTGAATGTAGATGATAGCGAAAGTGTGCAGTAATAAAGAAGCTACTCATTGTATAGGAAAATACAGCTCCGCCATGACGCTAAAGCCACTTGATCTGAACGAATCAGAACTGAGCTATGCGTATGCAAAACGATCGTAATTCCCTATGTCCCCTCGGGACGCTCTTCTCTAACCTGCTCTTAACTGGGCTCGACTCATCTAGGCTCAACTGTAAAACCTGCTCTGACTATTCTCACTTACGATCTTCAATATACAACAACTTACGACTTCCCGTCAACCGATGAATATGCCGTACATTAAAGTTTATTAGACGCTTCAGCAGCTCTTCTTTACGACTGCGATAGGTCAGGACGAAGCACGCTGGCTCCGCCTAAATAGACATGCTTAATGTCTGCTAGGCCTTTGTCCGTATTAATAAGGAGCATGAAGCGTATGCACTTCTCTAGACTTCCCTTTACCGGAACCTCAAGCGCGCACATCAGCGGCACAAGCTCCCACCCGCTCGTTTCGCGAATCGCTTTGGCAGGGAACGCTTCATCCAAATCATTCGTTACCGTTATGAAAATACTGCAAACATCGTCCGGAACGATACCATTCTCGGTTATCATAGTGTGAAGCAGCTCTAATGTTGCATCCAGCACCTGTTGTTTGTCGTTAATCTCGACCGTTATCGCACCTCGAATACCTCTTACGCTCATTGCAGCTCTGCCTCCTGTTTCAGTTGTTCAACGATCTCACGCACCCATGATACGGGAACGTCCTTCACGATATCGACTTTGCCAATGGCTGTCGGTACGACGAATACCATCGTACCTTCCTTGAACTTCTTGTCATGCATCATCGCATCCATAATCGCGTCAACGTCATAATGCTCCGGAAGTCGAACCGGCAGGCCGCAGGCGGACAACACACGCTTCGTCGTCGTGTACACTTCTTCGTCGGCACCATATTTCAGCCCAAGCTTGGCCGATCCGATCATGCCGATCGAGATCGCTTCGCCATGAAGCAGCTCTCCGTATCCTGCAACGGCTTCCAACGCGTGGCCGATCGTATGGCCAAGATTCAATATCGCCCGCAGATCGTTCTCGCGTTCATCCTGCGAGACGACCGCCGCTTTCACGCTGCTGCCTTTGTACAGCGCATAGCCAAGCGTATCGGGATCTAGGGCCAGCAGCTTCTCTGCATTCGCCTCGCACCATTCCACGAAACCGGCATCCCAGATGAATCCATGCTTAACGACTTCAGACAAGCCGGCGCTTACTTCTCTTGGAGGAAGCGTCTGCAGCGTTTGCAGATCGTAAAGGACAAGCTCCGGTTGATGGAAAGCTCCGATAATGTTTTTGGCAAGCGGATGATTAACCGCAACTTTGCCGCCTACGCTGCTGTCGTGTGCTAGAATCGTCGTTGGCACTTGTACAAACTTAACGCCTCGCATATATGATGCTGCTACGAAGCCAGCTAGATCGCCGACAACGCCGCCGCCGAGCGCTACGATCGCTGAATTGCGATCAAGACCCGCTTCAAGCGCTTTCCCGACCAGCATGCCGAGCATAGCCAGCGACTTAGAGCTCTCGCCTGCCTCAACGACCGCACTGACAACGCTGAAGCCCCCATCTTTCAAGGATTGCTCTAGAGCCGCAAGATGACGACTAGCGACATGCTCGTCGGTGATGATCATAAGCGGTGATTTCTTGCTGATGCCATGCTTGATGAAATAGGAGGAAGCTTCGCCAATCAGACCTTCTCCTATATAGATCGGATAAGAGCGTTCACCTAATTCAACCGTAAGTTCTCTCATATTAGTAACGCTCCAATTGCGCTTGATAGCTGTTAACGTTGGCGCGAATCTCTTCAATGGAATCGCCGCCGAATTTCTCTAGGAACGCCTTCGCGACTTCCCATGCGACGACATGCTCCATAACGACACTCGCCGCAGGCACGGCACAGCTGTCCGAACGCTCCACTTGCGCAGTGAACGGCTCTTTCGTATCAATGTCTACGCTGCGAAGCGGCTTGTATAAAGTAGGAATCGGCTTCATGACGCCGCGAACAACGATCTGTTCGCCATTGGTCATGCCGCCCTCGAATCCGCCCAGGCGGTTAGTTGCGCGATGATAGCCGCGCTCCTCGTTGTACATGATTTCATCATGTACCTGCGAGCCGCGAAGCTTAGCCGCTTCAAAGCCGATGCCGATCTCGCAGCCTTTGAATGCGTTGATCGATACGACTGCTTGCGCAATGCGACCGTCAAGCTTGCGGTCGTATTGCACATGGCTGCCAAGGCCGATAGGTACGCCTTCGATAATGCACTCGACGATACCGCCAATGGAATCGCCTTCCGCTTTTATCTGATCGATATAAGCAGTCATCTTCTCTTCCGTTTCCTTATCCACAACGCGTACGGACGATTCCTCCGTCAATCGGATCAGCTCGTCGACCGAGAGATCGTTAGCTGGCGCTTCAATCTCGCCGATGCGAATGACTTGTCCGGCAACCTTAATGCCGAATTCAGCCAACAGCTGACGAGCAACAGCGCCCACGGCAACCCGGGCCGCCGTCTCGCGAGCGCTTGAACGTTCCAGCACGTTGCGCAAATCCTTCAAGTTGTATTTCAATCCGCCGTTCAGGTCGGCATGACCTGGCCGCGGTCTATGTACACGGCGCTTCTCTTCATCGCTGCCTTCAATCGGCTCGATATTCATCACGCTCGTCCAGTGCTTCCAGTCGTTGTTCTCAACGACGAGCGCTACCGGCGCGCCAGTTGTCTTGCCGTGGCGTACGCCGCCCACAATGTTCGCAGTGTCCTTCTCGATCTGCATGCGGCGACCGCGCCCATGACCTTTCTGGCGGCGATGGAGTTGAAAGTTAAGTTCCTCAAAGTCGATTTTTAAATTGCTTGGAAGTCCTTCAATAATTGCGGTTAATTGCGGACCGTGGGTTTCTCCCGCTGTCAAATAACGTAAACTCAAGACCAAGCTCCTCCTTCAAAGCAAGCATTTTTGCACTTGCTCGTCTATAACTCTATCTCGCATGAGCCTCAACATCTTTGCTCATTATAGTACAGCCCATAAGGTTTGACAAGAAATCGACAGGCCTCAAAGGCAATATTTCAACAAAGATTTAAAGCGTCAACGCAGTATCGGACAAAAGCAACCGAAATAAAGAAAAATGGACACAAAAAAACTGGCAACATGCTTGTCTATCAAGCGTGTTGCCAGTTTTCTCTTCACTGCTGCTAAACGATCATGAGTTGATATTCATCTAATCATCTGCTTCGACCGCTGTAGCACAGCCTCAGGCATAAGCCGTGGGTCATCAACAAGCCGGACCATTTGGCCGCTGTCAACGCCGATGATTTGCGCGCACTCTTGAATCGATATCAAGCCTCGCCGATAAGCAGCGATTACTTTGCGCTTGTCCACTCTTCTCATCAACCTCCAAATCGCTCCGATTATGATTAGTATTGGAGAAGATGGAAAACGGTATACATGATCTCTAAAGTTAAACGCGCCGGTAGAAGAATGTATCCGCCGTTTCGAAGCCGTATTGCGCCGGGGAGAAGATTTGCTCCGTGCTGCCGACGAACAGCAGACCACCCGGTTTCAGTGCTTTTGCAAATTTATGATACAATAAGTGCTTGGCTTCCTCGGTAAAATAAATCATAACATTGCGGCATACAATGAGGTCGAACGAGCTGTCAAACGTATCATGCAGCAAATTTTGCTGCTTGAACTGAATGAATTGCTTAAGTTGATCCGAGATGAGATATGCTCCGTCCTGCTGCTTGAAGTATTTTTGCCTGCAAGCCGGCGGCACATCGCGCAGCGAACGCTCCAGGTAGCTGCCCTCCATCGCCTTCTTTAGAACATTGCTGTCCAGATCGGTAGCCAGCAGGCTTGTCTTGCCGATTGCCCCCAGCTCTGAGAGCATCATGGCTAGCGTGTAAGGCTCTTCACCCGTCGAGCATGCGGCACTCCATACCTTCAGCCTTGCATTGTTCTTAAGCATTTCAGGGAAAAATCGATTCTGGAGCACATCCCAGCGCGAAGGGTTGCGCCAAAACTCGGAGACGTTGATCGTCATCCGATCCAGAAACTCATTGAGCATGCTGCGATTCTGCTCGATTGCTTTCCAGTAGTCCTCGAAGGTCGCATATCCGTGCTTCATTCGCAGCGTCGTTAACCTGCGCTTCATTTGAGCTTCCTTGTATTGCGATAGATCAATATCGGTCTTTTGCTTAATCCGGGTAACAAACAACGTGAAATCTTGGTCGTCTGACATAAGTCCCTCCGGTGCAAGCGGCAACTAGGCTATTATCTACACCCACCGCTGAATGGTATGCTCGTAATCGACTAACTCATCTGGCTTAAAGAAGATTCCCATTTCACGTATGGCATTCTCGGCAGAGTCCGAGCCGTGAATGAGATTGAAGTTCGTATGTACGGCAAAATCGGAACGTATCGTTCCTGGCGCTGCGTCAAGCGCATCGGTCTTGCCAATAAGCGCGCGCGATAACGCGATGACATTATCACCTTGCCATACCATGGCGAATACAGGACCCGATGTTATGAATTCAAGCAGCGGCTCATAGAACACTTTGCCTTTGTGCTCGGCATAGTGAATCTCCGCCAGCTCGCGTGGGATAATCATAAATTTGGCTGCAGCTAGCTGTAGTCCTTTTCTCTCGAGTCTCGATACGATTTCACCGATCAAACCGCGTTGAACGCCATCTGGCTTAATCATCAGAAATGTTTTTTCCATGGCTAGTCAGTCCTTTCAGCACCGCTTTGGTTTAATAATTACGTTTGCCTACGAAATGAGCAATGTCGGCTAAGTTTTTCTTCGCCGCAATATTCGGCAATCCTTCTAAAGCAGCCAACGCTTTATTTATATATCGGCTCGCAAGCTGATCTGCTTGAGCGACACCGTCGCTATTGCGAATCATTTCAATTGCGCGGCTCGTATCCGATACGCTGCCGCTCTCTCGGATAAGTACAAGCTCGCGACTCAGCGCTTCTTGAATCCGCTTTTCATTCAAAGCTAGTATAACCGGCAGCGTAATATTTCCTTGCCTCATATCCGAGCCCGGCGGCTTGCCGATCTGCTTCTCCGTACCAAGAAGATCAAGAAGATCATCCCTAATTTGGTAAGCCATACCTACATTATACCCAAATCTGTACAATTTGTTCGCCGTTTCACGATCGGCCTTGGAGGCTACAGCGCCGAGTTGGCAGCTGATCGCGATCAACAGCGCTGTTTTTCTCCGTATACGCAGGAAATAGTCGCGAACCGACTGCTCCATGTTGAAGAAGTCGCGTATTTGCTCCATCTCGCCTACACACATCTGCACCATCGCTTTGGACAAGATTTGGTGGATGACCGGATTTGTCAGCTTAGTCGCAAGCGTCAGTGCTTTGCCATATATATAATCGCCGGTATACATCGCAATTCGGTTATCCCATTGGGATTTAACCGTTAGTCGACCTCGCCTGGTCTCCGCATCGTCGATAACATCGTCATGCACGAGGGAGGCCATATGAATGAGCTCCAACGGAACGGCGATATTCTTCATTACTTCCAAGCTGTAATTGCCGAACTTACCTGAAAGCAGTACGAAAATGGGGCGAATGCGCTTGCCGCCTGCCTTGAGCAGATGTACCGAAGCTTCGCTAAGCAGCGCATGGTCCGTCGTTACGGTGCGCTCCAGTTCTTGTTCGATTTGATTCAAATCGCCTTTCATCTTTGCATACAAGTCTAGTAGTTTCATTCTTTCACCTATTGGGCAGATTGGTCTTCAAAAAAAGTAAACTCGACGTCCCTCGCCAGCAGTCCAAGTTGCTTCGCATAGCGGAAATACAGGGCTAAACCTTCTTGCAGCTTGCTGCCAAAATCATATTGCAGAGAATGAAAATACATATCCCAATAAGCGGCGTCTCCGCCGAGCTGCTTGCAGGCTTGCCGAATTAACGGTTCTAGATGATTTTGGTTATGCTGCTTACACTTAAGAATAGCATCATATGCTGCTTGTACAGCTTCAGGGTTCGAGTGGATAACTTCCTTGCGCGCAGCGACGACCGCATACGTCATACCAAGTCCTGTCCACTCATTCCATAGACGGCCAAGATCAATCACATGCAGCCCTTGTTCGTTCCACGAAGCATGGATCGCAGGATCGCCGATCAATAACGCCGCATCAGCATCCCGAAGCATCTCCTCAAGTCTTGGCTCGGCCGTTACATACGAAGGCGAGCATTCGTAATACATTTCCATTAAAATTTTCAATAAATTAACGGACGTTGCCGATGTTGACGTGACGGCAATCGTAGACGGCCGCTTCAATTCGAGCGGCTCTTTAAGGAACAACAGGATCGAATGGACAGGTCCAGTCGATCCAACGGATAATTGCGGAAGCAGCATATAGCTCTCCGAATGCAAGCCATAGGAATAAGAGGATATGGCCGATATATCTAGCTCGCCCGCCTGCAGCAATCGATTCAGCTCTGCAGGATAGCGGGAAATGCTCTCATAATTCACATGGCCTGCGAACGACTCCAATTGATGAAAGAGCGGCCATGCATTCGCATAATCAATTGTGCCGATGGTAATTGGGCGATTATAGCCCATTGTACTCATCTCCCCATCTTCGATACAAATCATGATCAATATCTGCCTGATCGAGCACCTTTCCTACGAGGAAATCAATCATTTGCTCCATCGATTGCGGTTTATAGTAAAAAGCCGGCATAGCAGGTACGATACGCACCCCTAATTTGGCCAGTGTAAGCATATTTTCCAAATGAATCGCGTGGAGCGGCGTTTCTCTTGGCACAATCAGCAGTTTGCGGCCTTCCTTCAGCATAACATCAGCCGCTCTCGTCATCAAATCATCGGATATGCCGTGAGCGATCGAAGCAAGCGTCCCCATCGAGCAGGGCATGATCATCATGCCCTCTACTCGGAACGAGCCGCTTGCGATGCTGGCGCCAATGTCTGCATTCGGATGAAAAACAAGCCTTCCATCCGTCAGACTGGCTCCGAAGCAAGCTTCCAAAGCCGCTTGCCTGCGCGTCGTTTCCCAACCGAGCTCTTCCTTCAATACGCGCCAGCCCGCTTCCGTAATGACAAGATGCACGTCAAAGCCGCTGACGATCAGCTCTTGAATGAGCCGAATGCCATAAATCGAGCCGCTTGCACCCGTAATGCCGACAATCCATCTGCGCCTGCGGGGAGACGATTTATGACTTGAAGGCGTATCTAGCGCTACCATTGCTTAAGCACCAACAAATCGAAGATCGTGAAAGCAAATAATACGACGCTAAGCGTACCGTTCATACCGAAGAAAGCAGTCTGCACGCGTGACAGATCATTAGGCCGCACGAGCCAATGCTGGTAGAACAGCAGCGAGATAGACACAATCGTTCCAACCAAGTACGCCCAGCTTAATTCCGTCATCATGAATAGCATAATAAAGCCGATCGCGGTCACCATATGCAAAATACGGGCAAACCATAACGCGCCGGCAAGACCGAATCGCGCCGGTATGGAATGCAGGCCTGCTCCACGGTCATAATCGAAATCTTGTGTAGCGTACACAATATCGAACCCTGCAATCCACAGGGCGACAGTCGCATACAGCAGCCATGCCGCCGGATCGAAGTGCCCCGTTACGGCTACCCATGCGCCAAGCGGCGACAAACCGATTGTGAAACCAAGCACAAGGTGGCACAGCCAAGTAAATCGTTTCGTATACGAATACAAAACGAGCAGTGCAACCGCAATAGGCATAAGCTTCAGCGCAATCGGCTGCAAGTTAGCCGCAGCGATGAACATGAGTACGAGTGAAACAACAATAAAAATAATGACTTCTGCCGATTTCAATAATCCGGCTGGCAGCGCCCGTTTCTCGGTTCGCGGGTTGCGAAGATCGATCGCCTTGTCAATGACGCGGTTAAGCCCCATAGCGGCGCTTCGCGCGCCGAACATCGCAAGCGTAATCCAACCGATCTCTTCCCATGAAGGAAGACGCTGTTCCATTGCAACAGCGCCCAAGATTGCTCCCATAAAGGCGAACGGCAAAGCAAATATCGTATGCTCAAACTTAATCATTTCAAGAATAATGCCTATTTTGCGAATCATTGACGCTTCTTCTCCTTTGTCCCCATATGCAACGCTGCAACTCCGCCGGTCAGCGGATACGCGTTCACGCTTTGCAAGCCCGCCTTCTCGAACAGCTTAACGAGCTGCTTCGCATCTGGAAACACTTTAAGCGATTCCGGAAGCCACTTGTATTCATCGAATCGTTTCGCCACCAGCTTGCCCATTAACGGCAAAATTTGACCGAAGTACAAGTTGTACATCGCTTTGAACGGCTGCCAAGTCGGCTTGGAAACTTCCAAGCATACGACCATGCCTCCTGGCTTCACAACGCGTTCCATTTCCTTCAGCACTTGCAGGAAATCGGGACAATTGCGAAGTCCGAAGCCGATTGTTGCATAATCGAATTGATTGTCCTCGAACGGCAAGCTCATCGCATTGCCTTGTACCAGCTTAATCTGTTTGCTAAGTCCTTGCTTGTCCACTTTCGCAGCGCCTACATCGAGCATGTTTTGGCTGAAATCAAGACCAATAATTTCACCCGATACGCTTGCCTCAGCCAGCGCTATCGTCCAATCGCAGGTGCCGCAGCATAGATCGATTGCAGTCTGCCCCGGTTGCATGTTCATCTTCTTCATCGTAAACTTCCGCCAAGCCTTATGCCTGCGGAAGCTAATCAAGTCATTCATCATATCGTACTTCGGCGCAACACGCTCGAATACGCCATGAACATGACTCTTAGAGTTCGCATCCATTTTGTCTTTCACCTCGTCTCGTGAAGGGCCGGTGTTCTGCCCGCCGCTCTGTTCAGCATTTCTTCCAAGATCCGAATCGGCTCATTATTCATGAAATCCGGATCCAGCTTCGCAGTAATCGTACGTACCATCTCAGCAGCCAAGTTAAGCTTAGCCGTCAGCTTACCGTGAATATCGTATTTGTTAACGAGCTCGTATACCCGTTCCGAATCGATTAGCGATTCCGTCAACAGCGCGCGTTCTGACTCCGTGCCGTCTTGCAATACATGCCAGTAGGCCCAGCTATGCTCGAAATTCGAGGCGTCATTCAAACACTCAATCTCTTCTAGAATAACCTCACAACGCGTAAGTGCAACCAGCAGATCCTGCCATGCTCGCGACTGTTCGACATCCATCAACGCTGTGAACGACTGGAACAGCTCGCTGCGAATCTGAGTCATACCGCTCAAATAATCAGTTGCTGTAAGTTTCATTTGCTTCATTCTCATGTAAAGAATCGTCTTAAGACGATTCACTTCGCATACTGCTTCGCTTAGAATCGCAATCATTTCTATTTGCCCTGCTTGCGCGAGCAACTGGTAAAAAATACTGCTGAAGTAGTCGCCTGCAAGCACCTTAAGCTGCTTGGCACGCATGTCACTCTCTGCACGCTGCGTAGAATCAGCGTCGTTATTAATCCGATCATGGGTATCCATTCCGAGTTGAACAAGCGAAGCGACTAGCGTATACAGCTCGCTATGCTTCTCATACACTTGCCCGCGAATGAGGAAAGAATGAAGCAATTGCAGCCTTGGATGCGCAAGCGCAGGCAGATCCGTATGAATCTGGATCATGTCGTATTCGGTATATTTGCTTGCAATGGATGGTATTCGATACGATTTCATGGGGAAGCCTCCGAACAGAGAAGCGCAACAATCGCCGCTCAATAATCTAAACTATTATAGCACAACTTTTTTAAAGAGCATACGATTGCAACAAACGTAACCGACAATCGCTGTCGATTGGCGGTTACAACTTACCGTTTGACGGTCAATATGTACTTGAACAAAGCAGATTTAATAAGCCGTGTCTTTCGCACGCTCGACGGAATAACTCGAAACGCGGCCCAATCGTTCTTCCCACGCAGCTGTAAAGCTAACTCTCAGCCTCTTCCTCCATCGCTCATCATGAACAGGATCCGCGTAACGCAAGGCATCAAGCTCTGTATCCAGCCAGCTATCTGTCTTACGTACGTCTACGGCCGCTAACAGCCTAGGCTCCTGCGGGGTGTCTTCTACGATCCTGACTAGCACGCGCTTCACGTTCTCCAATTGCAGGAACGATACGCGCAGCAGCTTCTCCACATCGGAGAACCAAGAGGCCGGTCTCCCCTCTTCCGCGTTGACTTTAAGATCAATCGACAAGATCGCGTTATGCCAGTCGGCTTTTTTGATCCGTTCGTTCAATTGAGCGCTGATGAGCACATCAACCAAATTTTGATTGGACAGGCGTGCGACAGGTGCAGGGTGGAATACCGCGACTTCCCCTCGCTCCTTAGCGGTTTTCCATATATGATGCGGAAGCGCTGAGAATAACAGCGTAAGCGCAATAGTAGCTAAACATGCGGTTAACAGCGGTTTGCTGATTCGCATCGGACACCTCCCGTTATTGCTTGCATACATCATGTGTATGTATTCATTGTACGAGCAAGTCTGTCCGATTATTCAACCGCTATTGTTGTTCCGCATGAAAAAAAGCAGGCTATGCCTGCTCCGCGCATTGCTTATTGGTCTGTTTCTACCGTACCGTACTTCGTCATCACTATCGCTTTGCCGCGAATCTTGATTGCAGATGTATGATCGGTAAACTGACAAATCAATACTTCATTCCGATCCAGCTTTTCCGTATGATGAAATTTTGTATCTTGCCCTCGAGTCAGGCCGATGACATTCACGCCCTGCTCCTTAGCCTTGATTACAATATAATCTCCGCCTGTAGGTTCCATCGTCTTCCCTCCGCATCTATCAATTCCGTAATTCTTAATGCATACAAAGTTATGTAGACTTTCTTCAAGTGAATTATAGTTGATGAGACTCAAATGTGCAATGATACGGATTGTTTCAATTGTCTCTACGAACGAGAATACGCCTAGGCGAGACCGCCCAGGCGTATACGTAACGAATAAGTATCGGATAAGGAGGTAACAGGTACATCCTTAACTTATTTAATTGGATACAAGGTCTTTGAGAGATTTGCCCGGTTTGAAGGCAGGCATTTTGCTGGCAGCGATTTCGATCGGATCTCCCGTTTGCGGGTTGCGTCCTTTTCTCGCTTGGCGCTCGCGCACCTCAAAGTTTCCGAATCCTACCAGTTGCACTTTGTCTCCGCTTTGCAGCGCATCGGAAATCGCATCAAAAACGGCATCTACCGCTTTGGTTGCATCCTTCTTCGACAGGTCTGTCAATTCAGCGACTTTAGCAATCAAATCTGTTTTGTTCATGGTTTCACCTCCTTAAAGTTTTGCGAAGCAAAACTACTTCGAAAGCATACGCTTAGTTTTGCGAAGCAAAACTACTTCGAAAGCATACGCTTAGTTTTGCGAAGCAAAACTACTTCGAAAGCATACGCTTAGTTTGCGTAGCAAACTACTTCGTAAGCATCAAACATATCTTATCCCTCTTATTAACGGAAAACTTCAAAAATATACCTTTTGACCGAACAAACCTATAGTAATACAGCCGATTCGCAATTTCAAGTAGGTAAATGCATTTCTTCCATTCAAAATCGCAAGGCCGCTCCCCGACTTTCGGAAGCGGCCTCGCAAACGTATTTTGGATCGCCTTAGAGAATGATAGCAATTAATCCGCCAGAGCCCTCGTTGATGATACGGCCAAGCGTTTCTTGCAGCTTGTAGCGCGCGTTGTCAGGCATCATCGCGATTTTGCCCTGAATGCCTTCCCTTACGATCGAATGGAGTGACCGTCCGAAGATGTCGGACTCCCAAATCTTGATCGGGTCGTTCTCGAAATCTTGCATTAAGTAACGGACTAGCTCCTCGCTCTGCTTCTCAGTACCGATAATCGGAGCGAACTCAGACTCTACATCCACGCGAATCATATGAATCGACGGAGCAGTCGCTTTCAAGCGAACGCCGAAGCGAGAACCTTGCCTGATCAGCTCAGGCTCATCGAGCGCCATCTCAGCCAGCGTAGGAGCGGCGATGCCGTAACCCGTCGTCTTCACCATCTCCAGCGCTTCGGCGAAGCGGTCATACTCGCGCTTCGCATGCGAGAAGTCCTGCATGAGCTGGAGCAAGTGGTCCTTGCCGCGTATCTCGACGCCGACAACCTCCATTAAGATGCGGTCATACAGCTCGTCAGGAGCATACAGATCAATCTCCGCCACGCCTTGACCCATGTTCATGCCGCTTAAGCCCGCTCTGGCGATAAAATCATATTCCATGAACTGCGAAACGACACGATCGACATCGCGCAGACGGCGAATATCCTTCACCGTGTCACGAACCGAACTTTCGTAGTTGTTGCGCAGCCAGTGGTTATCATTCAGCACCATGACCCAGCTTGGAAGATTAACGTTAACCTCATGGACTGGGAATTCATAGAGCACTTCGCGCAGTACGGAGATAACCTCTTCCTCGCCCATTGTCGCAACGCTAAGCGTCATAACTGGAATATCGTATTTCGATTGCAGCTCATTGCGCAATTGAAGCGCCTCTTCGCCGCGAGGTCTAGTTGAGTTAATAATAAGCACGAAAGGCTTACCCACTTCTTTCAGCTCATTGATGACGCGCTCTTCGGCGACCACGTAGGAGCTGCGCGGTATTTCGGCGATTGAGCCGTCCGTCGTTACGACGACGCCAAGCGTCGAATGCTCCTGAATGACTTTGCGCGTGCCGATCTCCGCTGCTTCCTGGAACGGGATCGGTTCATCGAACCATGGAGTTGTAATCATCCGCGGACCGTTCTCGTCCTCGTAGCCCTTCGCACCTTCAACCGCGTAACCAACGCAATCGACCAATCTCACATTCACTTCGAGCCCGTCGGTTACTTTCAGTTGTACCGCTTGGTTCGGCACGAACTTCGGTTCCGTTGTCATAATCGTTTTACCCGCAGCGCTTTGAGGAAGTTCGTCCACGGCTCTGGCACGATCTGATTCGCTGGCGATGTTCGGCAGCACGACCGTCTCCATAAACCGTTTAATAAACGTTGATTTGCCCGTCCGGACTGCCCCAACCACACCGAGGTAAATATCCCCGCCAGTTCTCTCGGCTATGTCCTTGAAAATGTCCACTTTCTCCACTGAATATCCCCTCCCAATTGATTTTCCGGTTCGCCGCCATCCACCGGACAAGAGGGCAGGCCAGCGACGCAACTCGTACATACTTTTTGGACTAGTAACATCATATGTCCAACCTTACCTTTTATGACGATTCCTTCCCTGAAATCTTTTTTACCACCTCGTCGGTCAACATCCCTTCCAAGATTGAATTATATGAGCGGCCGAGTTTCACTAGTACATCGATATACAAAAAAAACCTCCGCAAGCCATTGATTGGCTGACAGAGGTCTTGCTCTGGATAGAACGATTAGGGCTTGGCCGCTTGCGGCTCGCCATTCACATAGTGGTAGATGGGCGACTTAACTGGAACATAGTCGGAATCGTCGACCAGCAAAGTGCGCAGGTCCAGCTTCTCATCGATGGACATGTCGCCGTTTTTCTGAATGAGCTGCATGATGTCAATGCCATAATCGGCGTACACAACACCGCCCTCGTCTACGAGTGCGTTAATGGATTGTCCTGAGAATACGCTTTGAATGACAGGCGCAGTCTTGTTCATCAATTTATAATCGATTTGATAGAAGCCTGGATACATTTGTTCGCCCTTAGGGAGCTCGCCGCCATTTTGCACATAAGCTTTAACCCACCCCTGAATATCGTTCACCTTCTGATAGGTGACCAGATCCATCAGCTTCACACGCGGGTTCGTCTCCTCGTCAATGACTAGAAAATAGAAGTTGCCGCCCTTCTCGAATGCCGCGCTAGGAAGATCGCTCAAGTAGCCCGTTCGCTGCAGCTTCGCAAAATCGATCAGAAACTTCTCGTAAACTGGGGTTTGTGCATCGCTGTTCTTGATTGGAAGCATGCCCGTCTCGTCCTTGTATTGGTCAATAGCCCCTTGTACGTTGCGGATGGCTTCCTTCGGCGCCGCTTGATTCTGCTTGCGCTGATCATCGGGGTACATACAGCCTGATAATGTTGCAGCAAATAAACTAACTGCTGTTACTATAGCTAATAAACGCATATATTGCGCAAATCTTCTGTTCGTAAATAAAGCCATTGTTAATCCTCCTGCAACAATTGTGTTACGCAACTTGTTAACTACCAGAGAGGCTCATCCTGCTCTGCCTGCCTAGCTAATTGGCGCGCAATAGCCGCCTTAAGCGGGTCAAGCGGCACCGTTACTTCTACTTTGCCGTCGACACGCGCTTGACAGCCGAGCCGGATGCCTTCGCCGTCAAGTCCCGCCAGCTTCCTGCGTTCATTGTCCGATATTGGCATCAGCTCACTGCCAGGAAGCACCGACAGCTTGCACATAAAGCATGCCGCCTTGCCTCCGCAACGCGTCTGAATGAGAACGTTGGCGCGTCTTGCCGCGTCAAGCAGCGTCGTTCCGCGCTTAACCGCAACTTTCTTGCCCGATGGCCAAAACGTAACTTCCGCGCTCAACGCCTTAACCCCGCTTTCGACTCGCTAATGAAGCTGTGCACATATTGCCTTGCTTGCTCCGAGAAGCGGTTAACCGCCTCAATGGCCCTCAGAGCGGGCCCGTCGGCCGAATGATTAAAGCTCTCTGCAATAAGCTGCACCCGATCCTCGCGGGCACGCAGCGCGTTGAACCATAATTCGTGCGCGAGAGGCACGACGTTCGCCTGCTTTGCTGTTCCATTCACTGTAAGCTTAGTACCGTAGGGGATCAGAAGCTTCTTCACATCCGTATGATAGAAGCTGTCAGCTGATGTCACTTCAAAACCGCCGACCAGCTCGACAGATACCCCTTCGATGTTAAAATGACACAAACGTGATCGATACATGTTCGTAATGCTCAAATCCGGTTCATCAACCGCATACCGACTTAACTTATTGTATATGCGCTCAACATCCTCGTCGTCGCAATAGAGATCAAGATCTCGAGGACTTGCTAGAAGCGGAAGCTTGCGCAGCAGCAATCCTGCGCTTCCGCCTACGATCCAATTCGGACAATCACTGCCGGTAACGTCAATTACGGAAGCCAGCGCTCTGTATATTTGCTTATTCTCATTCATCGCCGGCACTCCTTCTTCAGTCATTTAGAAATAAGGCTTATTGGCAGCAGCGATCGGGCCGGCATTCGGCTTCACTATCGCTTGGCAAGCAAGTCGATAGCCCTCCTCGAACTCCTCTGGCTCAAGCCGATCCCATTCATCATCGGTTACTTCCTCGAGTTGGTCGCCGCCCTCTGTTACGAGGCAGCGGCAACGCGCGCATGTACCTCTCGCACAAGAGAAGCTCCAATCCACATTGTGCTTGATTGCCAGATCAAGCAGCGACATGCCTTCTTCCGGTTCGACAACAGCTGTTTTCGTTTTTCCTTTTAGTTCAATCATTGCGTCTCCAGGTCTCCCTTTCGCAGCCCTTAATTATTATATATCGTATGTAAGCTTTCTCTATATGATGGAAAATAAGCCGTATACGAATCCGAGGACTAGCAGTATAAATGCGACTAGCGATAAAACAAATTTTACAACGCCCTTCGTTTTCAAACGGGCGAATGTGATTAAAGCCGCGGCGATAGCCATCAGGCCTATGCCGACAAAGGATACCCACATTTTTGTCATTGCATCCATTTCGAATCGATTCTCCTAATCTGTAACGGAATAAGTTCCCGACTATTATAACATTCGACAAGCCTGACTTGTACCTATCTCGGCACAAAAAAAAGGACAAAAGCCGGCAGGATGTGACGAACGAATGAAAACATTCGCTGTCCTGCCGAGCTCTTGCCGCTATGCGTTACTTCTTCATCATCATTTTCATGATCGTTTCCATGCCGCCGGCGGTCATGCCACTAGCCTTGACAGCTTTAACAATATCGTTAACCGTCGAGTCGGACACTTTCACCTTTGCCATATCCGATACTTGCTTGATGAGCTTGCGAAGCTCCGCTTCGTTTTGCATCGTTTCGGCTGTTACGCCTCCGGCAATTTTTTTCACCGCGCTCTCGGTAATGTTTTTGCCGGTTTTCTTATTAATCGCGCCTAATACGTCTTTGGACATATCCTTGGACAACGCTCTAACCTCCTCATAGGCTTGCGGGCGCAAACGTAAGGCTCGTCGGCATAACATAAAGTATGCCAACGCCTGCGCTCTGCAGCGCTCCTAGCATCATATGAGGAGGTGGACGTTTTGGTATAGGCGTACGTCCTTATCCGATTTCTTCGATTTCATGCGTCCGCAATCGACCCATCAAGTGCTCGACCGCGGTTCTCGGACTCTTGTTCGCGAACAATACCTCATACAGTTGGGCTGTAATCGGCATCTCCACATTGTATTGCTTCGCGAGTTCATAGGCAGCTCGCGTGGTCCTTACGCCTTCGACGACCATGCCCATCTTGTTAAGCACCTCTTCAAGCGGCGTCCCGTCTGCCAGCATGTAGCCCGCCCGCCAATTACGGCTGTGCTTGCTAGTGCAAGTGACCACTAGATCGCCTACACCGGCGAGTCCGGCGAACGTAAGCGCATTAGCCCCCATTGCCGTGCCTAATCTTCCGATCTCCGCTAAGCCGCGCGTTAGAAGCGCAGCCTTCGCATTATCTCCGAAGTTAAGGCCATCGGACAAACCCGCGCCAAGCGCAATAATGTTCTTAATCGCGCCGGCAACCTCAACGCCCGGCACGTCCGGATTCGTATAGACGCGGAAGTAGCCGTTCATTAGCGCATCCTGAGCCTGCTCTGCAGCCTTTAGCTTGGCAGATGCGACGACGACAGTGGTCGGCTGCTGGCGAATAACCTCTTCCGCATGGCTTGGACCTGAGAGAACAACTAATTGATCAGCAGATCGTCCGAGCTCCTCGGCTAGAACGGAAGTCATCCGCTTCAGCGTATCACTCTCGAATCCTTTGGTCGCATGGATGACAAGCGTCTCTGGCGACAAGTAAGCAGCAGCTTGTCTCGCCACGTCACGCATCGCTCCTGATGGAGCAACGAAGAGCGCAAGCTCGGCATGCTCCACCGCTTCCTTCATATCTGTCGTAGCTTCGATCAAGCTATCCAGCTTCACGCCAGGAAGGAATTTGCTATTCTCACGATTCGTATTAATATCGCTCGCTTGCTCGGCATTTCTCGTCCAGAGCTTGACCTTGTAGCCGTTAGTCGCTAGCACGGAAGCGAGCGCCGTTCCCCAACTGCCTGCCACGAGTACAGCCGCGATGCGGGCAGTTGATGTATGTTCGTTGGTCATAGCTGCATTCACGTCCCTTTCTTTGCACCAAGCTTGTTCTCAGTGCCTTGGAACAGCTTTACGATATTCGTGCGATGACGAACAAACGCAAATAGACATAACACGATGCTTGCTGTAAGCAAAGGCAAAGAATAATAAAAGGATGCAATTAATAATGGCGTTATGCTGGCGAACAATAACGATCCTAACGATACGTACCTTGTAACGACGATAGACAAGATGGCAATAACGCCGGCGCATATTGCAGGTACGAAGGCCAAGGTGGCAATGACGCCTACGGTCGTAGCAATGCCCTTACCACCCTTGAACTTGAACCATATCGGCCAGTTATGGCCGATAATAGCCGCTAACCCGGATAATACCGGTATCCATTCATTATCTCCGCCAAGTCCATGACCGATCCATACAGCTGCGATCCCTTTGGCGATGTCCAGCAGGAATACAAGTATGCCTGGGCCTTTGCCAAGCACCCGCAGCGTATTTGTCGCTCCGGCATTGCCGCTGCCATGCTGTCTGATGTCAATCCCCTTGACCCATTTGGCAATGACGATGCTGAATGAAACCGAGCCTAACAAATAGCTCAAAACAACCGCAATGACTCCGTATGCCAACCTTCTTCTCCCCTAATCCTCTTCGTTCTTCCGACGCGTGTAGATACGAACCGGCGTTCCTTCAAAATTGAAGGCAGCTCGAATTTTATTTTCCAAATAGCGTTCATACGAGAAATGCATAATCTCCGGTTCGTTAACGAACACGACGATCGTCGGCGGCTTCGTAGCGACTTGCGTCACATAATTAATGCGAAGTCGCTTGCCCTTGTCAGCCGGAGGCGGGTTAATCGCTACGGCATCGGAGACAACATCGTTAAGCAAATGCGTCTGAATACGCAGCGCATGCTGCTCCGACACATGATTGACAACTGGCAGAAGCTTCTGTAAGCGCTGTTTCGTCAATGCCGATAAATAAACGATCGGAGCATACGACATGAACAAGAAATGATCACGAATATTCGTCGTGAACTGCTGCATCGTCTTCTCGTCTTTCTCGACAACATCCCACTTATTCACGACAAAGATCGACGCCTTGCCTGCTTCATGGGCATAACCAGCAATATGCTTGTCCTGCTCGATGATGCCTTCTTCGCCATTGATCAGTACGAGCACGACATCCGCGCGCTCAATCGCTTTCATCGCACGCATTACGCTGTATTTCTCTGTCGACTCGTAGACTTTGCCTCTTTTGCGCATGCCCGCTGTGTCAATAAGTACATAACGTTGACCGTCACGCTCGAACGGCGTATCGATCGCATCGCGCGTCGTACCCGCGACATTGCTCACGATGACGCGTTCTTCGCCCAGCAAGGCGTTCACGAGCGATGACTTGCCCACATTCGGTCTGCCGATTAAAGCAACTCGAATGACATCTTCATCATAGCCATCTTCCTCAATCTCAGGAAGCAGCTCAACGGCAGCTTCAAGCAAGTCGCCAATGCCTATGCCATGCGATCCAGAGATCGCAATCGGCGTACCGAAGCCAAGTCCATAGAACTCGTACACTTCGTCCATGCGATTCATATTATCTACTTTATTCACAGCCACGACTACCGGCTTGCGCGAACGGAACAGCATTTGCGCCACTTCATCGTCGGCATGCGTAAGTCCAGTCTTCGCATCGACCATGAAAATAATGACGTCTGCTTCCTCGATCGCCAGCTCGGCCTGCATGCGTACCGACTTCATAATCTCATCTTCGCCATCAATTTCGATACCTCCGGTATCGATAATGCTAAAAGGCTTTCCAGCCCACTCGCCAATACCATACAGACGGTCACGCGTGACGCCTGGCTTATCTTCTACAATTGCTAGCCTGTCGCCGATGACACGGTTAAAAATAGTGGACTTGCCCACATTGGGTCGCCCGACGATGGCAATAACAGGTCTTGCCATAATTAGCTTTTCACTCCTTCAAAAATACTCACGCTAATCATCATAGCAAAAAACTACGGTCTTGGCTAACTTTTCATATTAATGATGATTGACTAGTATGTAGGTTCCATTCTTCAAATCATGCGCGCTTGCATCCAAAATTTTCTCCAGCAGGAAAGATGTATGCTCTAATGCCTTCTCATCATCGACAATAAAAATAGGCGCCCCGCCGTCTACTTGTTTACCATGCATCGTTACGATTGCGACAATCTTAGCCAAGCTCGCCCGCTCCCTTCTTATTGACGGCCGCCTCTGTCGGCATGCGAACCGCCGACTCCAGGATCGGCACGCGAAGAATGACTTCCTTCCCTTTGTCTTGATCCCGCTCTTGAGGCAATAAGAAGACCGCAAGTCTGCCGTCCTTCAAATCTAGCTTGGCCATCGGAATGAGGGCCGGCTCACCGTCATCGCGATATACGCCCATAATCGTCGCCAAATCGTATAGGATCGCTTGTCTTTGCCCGAGATTGCTCAATGTCACTTTGCTATTAGCATTGATCGGCTTCAAAATATAACCAATACCGCGTTCGGCAATAATTTGCTGATTGCTCTTAAGTCCGACATTCATAATATAAATATCATCTACGAGCAGATCAGGCCCGTCAATGATAACCGGTGCAGATACGACCTCTGCAATATGAGAGATCGATTTTCCCGATTTCAGCCATTCGACCAGCAATAAGGATACTCCTCCTGCTAGAATGCCGATCCATACATTGAACAATACCGCAAACAGGCTCGTAAGCAGAGCCGACATAATAACGAGATAGTTGCGTCCTTCGAACACCATCGCAATGCCTTCTATATAAGTCGAGCCGCGGCTTACTAGCTCCATGCTATCGATCTTTGTCAGCGTTTCGCGCTCCATCTTGCGAACGTCCCGGAATTGCTGTGCCGCCAAGCTTAAAAATGTAATCGCCGTATAGTCCTTATTGTACAGTGCGGGAACTGCAACCGCTCCAAGCGCAGCGGCAATTACGCCTAACGAGATATGAATAATCCGTCCATGGGGATATGTCGGATATTGCCGATAATCGGTTCGAAGCATCAGGAGACGAGCGATTATACCGAAAACAATCCCAAGCAAGACGCCGATAAGATGTTTGTTCTGATCCAAATATTGCAACATTAGGACGAGCGGCCTCCTCTGTAGTTCAGTAATAAATCGCTAATTTTCGACCCGGTCATACGAACGGCCCGGTGCGCAAGACTAGCTAGACTGGCTGCAACAAGTGAAACAAGAAAGCTATCCCACCAAGCCACAGAGCCGATGCTCGTCATTACAATTCCTTTGTATAACATCGCATATACGAATTCTCCGATTACGGCTCCCCAGATCATAATGCCGAACTGCTGCCTGCCGTTGGAAGTACATACGCCGCATAACGCGCCGCTTAAGATCGGAGTATCCCAGCTTGGTCCAAGCCAATAAAACACGGGATCGTAGCTGTACAGCTTCCTCACAATTCCCCACACCAGTCCGACAATCAAGCCGCATAACACCAAATATAGTTTGTTGTTCCACCCCTCATCGCCCCTGCCTGTAACCATTCCTGCAAGAAGCAGCAATATAATAGCAGCATGGATATGAATAACAGCCGTGACAGCCGCTTCTGATCTTAAGTGGATATCGACCCATAAAGGCATCATGAGCATAATGGCGCTAACCGATCCTACTACGATTAATGTTATTCTGCTAACCCCGGGAGCCAGATATTCTCGCCAGCCCGTTGCGAATAAGATCAATGCTGCAATAACGATCCAAACCGAAATAAATCCGGGATTCATCCCATCACCTCTTATCCGCATATTATGCTCCCAAGCATTAACGACTATGCCAATGAAGTGTATTCCTGCATCGCTCCGCACCAAAAAAAGGCTATCCCCGTGCGTTAGCACAGGAATAGCCTCTTCCATTCACTCATTATTTCAAATTTTTGAGTTTGTCGCCAAAACGCTCCGCAAGGGAGTAGCTCATGCTTTCATTGCTCAAGCTTACGTTCGGGTTGTCGATTTTTTCAACTTTAGGAGCACGAGGCGCTCTCTCGGCACGCGGGCTTTGAGCTGGCTTCTCAGGAGCTTCTTCCGTTTCTTTGATGCTTAGGCTAACGCGTTTCTCAGCAGGGTTGAAGTCCAAAACTTTCGCTTGTACTTCTTGACCTTCTTTAAGAACTTCGTTAGGCGTAGCGATATGCTGGTGCGAAATTTGGGAAATGTGTACAAGTCCTTCAACGCCCGGAGCGATCTCTACGAAAGCGCCGAATGCTACGATACGGCGAACCGTACCTGTAACAATGCTGCCGATAGCGAATTGACCTGCAGCCGTATCCCAAGGACCTGGTTGTGCAGCTTTAATGCTAAGGCTGATTTTGCCTGCAGCAGGATCAACTTTAAGTACTTTAACGCGTACCGATTGTCCTTCAGCTACAACATCCTTTGGATGTGCAACATGCTGCCAGGAAAGCTCGGATACGTGTACAAGTCCGTCAATGCCGCCGATATCAACGAAAGCACCGAATGGTGTCAGGCGTTGAACCGTACCGTCAAGCTCTTGACCTACTTGCAACGAAGCCATAACCTGTTGCTTGCTTTGCTCGAACTCAGCGTCCAATACTTCCTTCTGGGAAAGGATCACTTTGTTGTTCTCGCGATCGATTTCTTTCACTTTAACGCGAAGCGTACGGCCTTTGTAGCCGCTGAAATCTTCTACGAAGTGACGTTCAACCATCGATGCAGGAATGAAGCCGCGAACGCCTACGTCTACAACAAGGCCGCCTTTGACTACGTCTGCTACCGCTACTTCGAATACTTCGCCGCTCTCGAAATTAGCTTGAAGCACATCCCATGCTTTCTCCCCGTCAACTTGACGTTTCGAAAGGACAAGTTTTTCTTTTTCGTCGTCGATGCTGACAACTTTAAGCTCAACCTCTTGGCCAATTTGAACCGCTTCTGTTGCGTTCTCGATTTGAACAGCGGAAAGCTCACGAATTGGAATGACACCGTCATATTTATATCCAAGGCTTACGTAAGCTTGGTTATCTTCGATTTTGACGATCGTACCTTTGACGGAATCGCCTTTTTTCAAAGACACGAAATTGTCCATAGCATCTTGGCTTACTTCTTCTGCTACAGTTTCTTGAACATTAGTTTCTTCTGACATTGAAATAACCTCCTCAATTCATACCCCAACTTTATTTAAATCCGCTGACGATTGCCCTTTTCTCTCGAAATAGCTCCGCCAGCAGCATTTAAAACGCGCGCTTGCCTTAAGATTGTTGTGCTGCGATCTCGCGAATGCGAGCCATAATGGCATCTGTAACTTTTTCCAGCATATCCGGCGCACCTTCTTCAATAAAAGGCTTTAGATCGATCGGTTCCCCATAGCATACAATCATTTTGCGGAATGGCGAATATTTGCCAATGATCGCTACCGGAACAACGGTTGCCCCGCTTCTGATCGCTATCATTGATGCACCTTTCTTCGCTGCCGTGCCTTCTTGACTGTTACGCGTGCCTTCCGGGAAAATCCCGAGCATATTGCCTTCCTTAAGTAAGGATATCGCTGATTTGATCGCATCTTTGCTGACACCGCCGCGTTTGACGGGGAAAGCGCCGAAGGAACGAATCAACGGACCGAATACCGGAATTTTGAACAGCTCTTCTTTGGCCATAAAATGCACCTTACGGCGAATTTTTATGCCTACAGTCGGCGGATCAAGCAAGCTCAAATGATTCGAAGCGAGCACGACTGGACCGTCTGCAGGAATATTGTCCGTACCTCTTGCTTCCAAGCGGAATAGCAAGGTGTAAATGACCCGGAGCAAAAACCTAAAAATGCGATATAACATAGTTTACTTCGCCTCCGCCAATTTGGTTCGGCTTAAATTAACAATTGCCGCAATAACTTCGTCAATTGTCATTCCCGTGCTGTCCAGAACGACAGCATCGGAAGCACAAACCAGCGGCGAAATGGCGCGCTGCTCGTCCAAGCGATCGCGCTCGGCGATTTCGGATTCCAGCTGTCTCAGTGTAATGGACTGGCTGTCCGAAATTTCGCGATACCGCCTCGCTGCGCGTTCCTGTACAGAAGCTGTTAAGAATACCTTCAGCTCCGCATTCGGAAGCACATGAGACCCGATGTCTCGTCCATCCATAACGACGCCTTTGCGGGCTGCGAGCTGCCGTTGCAGCGCTCCCAACACATCACGAACCGATTCGATCGCTGCGTAATGGGATACTTGCAAGGTGACTTCCCGCGAACGTATGGATGAGGTAACGTCTTCCCCGTTCACATAAACCGATTGTCCATGTTCTCCGGGCCTTAGATCGATCTGAAGCGATCTTGTCAGCTCGGCCAGTCTTGCAGTCTGCTCAGGCAGAACGCCTGCACGCTGCGCAGTATACGTGACCGCTCGATACATCGCTCCCGTATCAATGTAGACATACCCAAGCTGTTCGGCGACCTTACGTGCTACCGTACTCTTGCCCGCGCCTGCCGGCCCGTCAATGGCAATATTCATACGGTCGCTGTCACCTCCGTGTTGCGTCACGCACAGTCAACCCCCTTTAGATCGAGAGACGGTTGGCCGAATTGATTAACGTATGCGACGCAAACCTCTCTAGCGTAAACGGTCGTTATGCATGCCGAAGCTGCAGGCGCGATCGTTTCGCGGGCGAAATATAAGAACGCAGCAATGCTACTATTCTACCTCTTATATTTCAAGAAAAAAGCAGGCTTTGCCTGCGACGTGAAAATTATACCACACTATACCCGCAGATGCAAAAGAACGGGAAGCTATTTGAGTCTTGTGCCTTCCCACCGATCCACACCCGTCAACCAATGTCTGATCGTGTCGTTTTGGAGCGCAGCCTGTGAACAGACAACCAGGATGAGCAGCGTTATGATCATTTTTTTGAGAAAAGCGCTAACTTCGTCAGACAGCTTAATCATCTGTTTTTTACTTTTTCTCTTCATAAACAGCTCGCGAAAAATAGGAATCGCTCCTCTTTAAATTCAGGTTCTTTCCCTATTTTTCGCCAACCTATTCCACTCTATTCATCGATTGCGATATTCAAGCTGCTTCTCGAAGCAGTATCTAATTATTTTCTGACGCTCGGAATCGCTGATGCTCGCGAACTTAATCATGATCTGATGACGACCGGACTCCATCTCTACGACGCGCACGATCTCCGCCTTGAATGATGCATGTTCGATCGTACCGTTCTTGAATGGGACGAGCAGCCAGCATTCCAGCATCTGCTCTGACTTGAGAGCCCACTTTCCATCGCATATAAAGGAAATGCCGCCGCCGCCTACATCATCCGTCTTGCAGACGAAGCGAACATGATCGGACAGCTTGACCGCGATCTCAAGCTCGGCCGGCACACGCAGGAAATTACGGCGTTGCACCTTCGTAATCCGATCGGGATCGGGCTTGCGAATCTTAATAAGTCGAATGACATCCTCGGCAAAGCCGATAACATGCGAATCGAAATAGTTCTTGATGCCCGCTTCCGTTATGAAGTTGACGGACAGCTCGTCCCCTAGAAACAGCCGTTTGAAACGACCTGTCTTCTCGCTGAGCGGATTTTCGATCAACAAACAGTCTTCTTGCTCATCGGCAATTCGAGACTTGTATTCGATCGCCGCTTCTTCTTCATCGGCAGAAGCGATATGGTAATACAGCATTTGATTTACTTTAGGCAACATTTGGCTCCCCCCATTTCATTGACATTATAGCACGTCGATTAGAGGGGAGCTATATCGTTATTTGTCAGCGGCTTTCGTATCGTTTCGCGTCATTTCCTCAATGGATTCCTCAATACCCGTCTCTGAATTAATGTAGACACGGTAGAGGCTGCCATTGATTTGTCCCGTATATTCATAGCAGAGTACTTCTTCGCCTAATTCATTGTCGATGAGAGCGAGCTGTTCGCTTCGGACCTTCATCTCCGGATTAAGCGCTTTGCTTGCCTGCGCTTTCGTGAGCACCGGCTTAGGCAGCTTCCGTTCATGCTGCTCGTATACATAATCGGCAGCTTGCAAGCCAACAATCTCGCCATTATCAAGCGCCACCTTCACGGTCAGCTTCTCCGGATAAATGAGTACGCCACCTTGATTATGTACGAAGGTCAACGTACCCGCCCGATCGAACATATCGTAGCTGATTGCATTCATTCCTTTGAAGCCATGCTTCTCCAAGAATGACTCCGCGTTGCTCTTTACTTTGTTCAAGCCAATCTGCTTTTCTCCTATTTCGCGCGGATTCATGAACGAGATGAGTTGGCCGCCCTTCTGCGTGTAATCCAGCTGCAGCTTCCTGTCCTTGCCCGATTCGACCGTAGCCGTATAAGAAGCAAATTCCGTGCCCTTGCCGTTCTCGGTTACTCGGATCGCACCGGCATTCTCGCCGGTGAACTTCGCAGCTTCCTTCTTCACATCTTCCGCATTAACAAACTTGCCGCCCAGCATCTTAATGGAGCGCTTCTGATACATGCTGCTAACGGATGGTCCCCAGTTGATTTCCGGGTACTCGCTAACCTTCTTGTCGACCGTCTTGAAGCCATCGATGATCGCATTGTCGTTATTGGATTTCTCAGACGCAATGGCAACCTCAACATCCATCCACCTCAAGCTGTTCGCTAATACATTGTTCTGAACGCCTAACAAATCTTTCGAAATTTCCTCGGATTTCTTATAGAGCGTCTTCATCGTTGCGAATTCGTCCGGTGTCAGCGGCTGCTTGCTTAAATCTCTTACAGCTGTCTTATAAGCAAAGTTAGCGATATGCGACAGGAAGTCCTCCGCTTCATTGAATGGGAGCAGCGTTAAAGGCAGTTGACTGATTTCATTTTGCGCTTCGCTTGTCAGCCGCCACACATTGACGAGCCCTTTGCGATGGTACGCTTGCGAGGTGGAATTAACCGCCAGCGTGTTGCCTAGCTGCTGATGCAGCTGCTCGACATGGTAAGTCAAGTTATGGAAGGCGCGCTGGTATTGGTTTTCCGCTTTTATGAGAATCGAGTTTTTCTCTTGATGCTCTTGATAGCCCCAGTAGATCGAGCC
Source organism: Paenibacillus sp. 2TAB19 (assembly GCF_052115185.1). Taxonomy (NCBI): domain Bacteria; kingdom Bacillati; phylum Bacillota; class Bacilli; order Caryophanales; family Paenibacillaceae; genus Paenibacillus; species Paenibacillus sp. 2TAB19. The sequence continues at coordinate 33,123 of NZ_JBFRGE010000025.1, forward strand.
GAGAAACAAGATTGTCATTATGGGGAACAGGATCGAACTAAGTCGGCGGTACATATGCAAAAAACTCCTTTCTTGTGCAAACCTGGTGTTAGTTTGGTTTGCCAAAAGGAGCTTTATGCATCCATGCTATTCAGTTGACTAACAATCCATCGGTAAACCGCCCTAATAGGCGGTATGCTCTTCAATATCGAGGTCGTTGGTATTGTTGCAGATGCATTGTTTAAAGCCGGTGTCGATACCGCCTTTATCCCGTCGCCCCCGCAGCACGAACTTCTCCCCGCATACATTGCACCGAATGGTCACCTTCACTCGCGCTTCCATCGTTACCCCCTAAGCTTCTAGATGGTTCCTATAGTAGCATTATGGACGGATGAGCTATAATTTAACCTCATCCTCGCGCGACATGAATCGGAACGGCGATCTGGAGTTGGCGGAATTGATCTTACGCAAGCTCCATACCCACAGCACCGCCATGAACGGCACCATGAACCAAAGGTAATTAGAACCGATTGAAATAATAATCCAATCATAGATGGCATGCAGCGCGAATGGCAGCAGCATGGAGATGGCAAGAAGTCTCCTCGTCTTAATCGCGGGAGCAAACTTCGCCTTTCCGAAGTAATACCCCATCATAATGCCGAATAAAGCGTGACCGGATACAGGCAGCAGCGCACGTCCAAGCAAGGTTGCAAAGCTGGCTGGCGAGTAAATTGCATACAGCACATTTTCCATCGTCGCGAAACCAAGCGAAATCGATGCGGCGTATACAATACCGTCATATGGCTCGTCGAATTCAGTATGGTTGTAGATGACGTGAAGAAGAACGAACCACTTCACGAACTCTTCTACTCCAGCCGACTCGAGGAATATGAACACCCCCGTGTAATCGCCTAGCCATATCTCTAGACCGCGCTGAATAACCATAATCGGTATAACGATAAGCAGACCTAGCACGAACATGCGCGCAACCATGTGGATCGGCTCTGCATCGTATTTATCTCTTAAATATAAGTAAGTAAGCAGCGATATGCCTGGTGCAACCGCTGCTGTCAATATAGAAAAAATAAGCATCTAACACCTGCCTTCTTACACCCACCCCCGGAAGCGAACCGCTTCCGCTACTTTGCGAATGCCGGCCATATAAGCAGCGAGCCGCATATCGACTTTGCGGGTGCGGTGAATGTCATACACTTGTTCGAAGCCTCGTATCATCATCAAGCGAAGCTTGTCATCAACCTCTTGTTCATCCCAGTAATAGCCTTGATTGTTCTGTACCCACTCGAAATAAGATACGATAACGCCGCCCGAGCTTGCAAGCACGTCAGGCACAAGCAATATCCCTCGATCGGATAAAATCCGAGTCGCCTCGAGTGTCGTAGGACCGTTAGCCGCCTCAACGACGACCTTAGCCTTAATGTTCGGCGCATTGTGTTCGGTAATCTGATTCTCGATGGCTGCCGGGACAAGCACGTCGCAGTCAAGCTCAAGCAGTTGATCATTGGTGATCGTCTGCTGAAACAGATTTGTCACATTGCCGAAAGAATCGCGTCGATCCAGCAAATAAGGAATATCGAGTCCTTCTTCATTATACAACGCTCCGGACACATCGGAAATACCAATTACTCTCGCGCCTGCTTCATGCATGAATTTGGCAAGATAACTTCCAGCATTGCCGAAGCCTTGAATGACGATTCGCGCATTCGCCAGCTTGATGTCTTTCAGTCTTAGAGCTTCATGGATCATGATAACGACACCCCGCGCCGTAGCGGTCTCACGCCCCTTAGAGCCTCCGAGGACAAGAGGCTTGCCGGTGATGAAGCCCGGCGAATCAAATTCCCGAATGCGGCTGTATTCATCCAGCATCCAAGCCATGATCTGTGAATTTGTCATCACATCAGGGGCTGGGATGTCTTTCGTCGGACCAACGATTTGACTGACTGCTCGTACATATCCGCGGCTTAAACGCTCCAACTCGCGGATGGACATGCTGCGCGGGTCGCAGATAACGCCGCCTTTGCCTCCCCCGTAAGGGAGATCGGCAATGCCGCATTTAAGCGTCATCCATATCGATAATGCTTTTACTTCATTCTCATTCACTGCGGGGTGGAAGCGAACGCCTCCCTTAGTTGGCCCAACTGCGTCATTATGCTGTGAACGATACCCTGTGAACACTTTCGTCTTGCCGTCATCCATACGTACCGGAATTCGAACGGTCAGCACCCTCATTGGTTCTTTCATCAGCTCGATCATATCTTGCTCATAGCCTAGCCGCTGCAGCGCTTGTTCGATTACGATTTGAGTCGCTTGCAGCACATCGGTCTCATTTTTGTCATTCATATCCCAATCACCGCCCTTGTCTCTTTATAATATGAGCGCCATGCTCACAGCGTATTCCATAAGAGACGGAGTCATGCGTTAGGATAGCCTAGAATGCAAGAAGAGCATCTTGCAAACCGGTAAGGTCGCAGATGCTCTCAACGAGGGATGGTGCTTAAAAGTTAAAATGAAGACATATTTGACGAATGGCCGAATCTGGCATAATAACCTTACCGTATTCCTCAAGCATCGCATAAGTGACGGATGTCGCTTCCCCGTATTCTGCAAGCAGGGCAATTACGGCATTATGCTTCGACGAGTCGATCAGCGCAGGCTCTAGTGCAAGAATCCACTTCCCGTTGTACGAGTATAGCTTCCCGTCTTCGGTTAGGCCGGAAGATTGAAGCTGCTTGCACACGGCAATGACATCCTCAAAGTCGCGGAATGAGTACATGACAATATCGCTTTGTTCGAGCGTAACTTCCATCTCGTATATTTCATCGTCCGCATCATCTTCTTCCAACGTGTGGCCGCCATCATGAGCGTGTGCATTCATCTTGCCGCGTGTAACGATGACCACCATACCTTGAGCGGGAAGGGCGAACACTTCAACTGCCAATGGGCCGCTGGCATCGAAACCTAGTTCCGTATATGCCTGGTCCATCATTTCACTGAACAGCTCGTGCACTTTAGGAATTTCGCGCCACATGTCGTCCTTATGGATCCCCCGTTCCGACAAGTCGTCGAACGTCAGGAAAATCCGTATCTTGTCCTGACTCAGCCGTTCGATTTTCATGACAGGATCCTCCTCTGCAGCATCTGTTGTAACAGCGTATGAAATTTTTAGTAAGATGTGATCAATTTGATCAAATCATGCTATGTAACTACTTTATCATGTATAACCGTCGAATGCACTAATATTGGGCAAAAAAAGGAATCGCATAACGCTGGCTAATGCCAATCGTTGACTGCGATTCCGTGGATGCCGGGCTATGCTGTGGCAGCTAGTGGGCAAGGGCTGACGTTTCCGCTTTTATTTTGTCCGCTTCCTTCTTGATAGCCGGATCGCTGCTCACGATCGCCTCAATTTGTTCCCAAGCGGCTTCTGACCTTCCTGCGGAAGCGTCTGTATGCTTTGGGGCGACATTCGCCGCCTCGTGCATGAATCCGTTATTCATTATTTTGGATACCGACTTGCCCATCATATTCGAGGCAGCATTCGAGATCGCGCTCGAAGCCCATGCGAACGTCCCTGGGCGCTTCCGCGATACATACACCGTCGCTGCCGCACCGAGCAAACCGCCTACGATAAATCCGCTTAACTTCATCTGTAAGAACACCTCTTTCTTCGTCGTCTTTCGTATTCAGTTGTTAGTGTGACCGCCGCAGAGAGCCGTCATTCCCGATAAAATAAGGAAATAAGCCCGATTAGCGCACAGCTTGACTGTGGTATACTAATGCCAAATTACAGCAAAACTCGACATAACATTGACGGAGGTAATCTTTAACGATGATGAAACGACGCCTGCCGATTTTAAACGCTCTTCTGACCGCTTCACTATTCGTGACGTTATCCGCTTGCAGCTCCAGTACGAAGACGACAGAGACGGATCAAGCCTCTACAACTATACAGCAGCCCGCTTCCGCTACCACGAAACCGTCCGAAACTCCATCTGCACAGGCAAATGCTGTTCCTCACACCGAGACAATTGCTGCGCCAACCGAAGCCGCAAACTCAAAGCCGCTCTACCGGATGACTGACGCTTACCGCTTCGTACCGATCGATGAAGCTACGAGCGACAAAGCCGTACTTCTTACATTCGACGACGGACCAAATAATGAGACGATTATCGATAGTCTGCTCACTACGCTGGACAAACATAAAGCGAAGGCGATCTTCTTCGTTAACGGCTACAGGGTCAAGCAAAACCCTGAGCTGCTGAAGCTCATCCAAGGCCGTGGACAAACGATCGGCAATCACGCTTGGGATCATAACAATTTGAAAGAAGCCAACGATGATGCGGTGAAGCAGCAGATTGGAGATGTACAAGATGAGGTAAAGCGATTAACGGGAACCGCCCCCCTCTTCTTCCGACCGCCTTACGGCGCTGGCAACGACATCGTTAAGCAAACAGCAAAAGACCACGGCATGTTATACATGACGTGGTCTAACGGTTCGCTTGATTGGGAGAAACCGGCACGGGATAATCCCGCGGAGGTGATCCGCAATGTGATGGAGCAGCTTCATCCGGGCGCTAATATATTAATGCATGAATTGCAATGGACAGCCGATGCTTTGGATGAGCTGCTGACGAAGCTGGAGAAGGAAGGTTATACCTTCATTGATCCAGCGACTATTTCTCCTATTGGGTATACTTAATACCATAGTAGAACAAACCCGCCACCAGACCAAGAAACAAGACTACAATAAGATTATAATACCATTTCGTTACTTTCTGCGCGCTTGATGGATGTTTCTTGCGTCTTGGCGGCAATGCCGAGACGTCGGTGGATTCGAGACTGCTTGCGGACGGCTCAGCCGTCCCTTCTAGTTGATAATGTTCCTGTCTGCTCGAGCTTCCAGACCTGCTTCTCCTGCTCATGACTCCCTCCTGAATCGAATAATTAAACCCATAATCAAATCAATTACAAAATGCGCAATGATAGCGGACCAAATCGATCCGGTCTCCATATAAATCCAACCTAAGCCGTAGCTGATGGAGAAGACTAAGCCTGTCGGTATCCAATGTTTCAAATAACGCACATGGATGGTCGCGAATACGATACTTGTCCAATATGGACCGATCGCATGCTGAATGGCGCCGCGAAACAACAATTCCTCGCATATTGCTACAATAAACGAAATGAGAACAATATGCCACACCGGCCGCTTGCGAAAAATACGATCGTTAACGCCGCCGTCATCCGCGGCTTCCTCCGGCACGAACCTGGAAATGAGCAGGTCAACCACGATCACCGCCGCCGCTAGTCCAACTCCCCACCACAGGAAAGTAAGCTCTTTCGGAAATTTGAATAATGCAATTATGTTTTGACGCTGAAATAATACCCATATCAAGCCGATAATAAAAGTAAGCCCTTGCGTCGCATACAAGTTAATGAGCAGCATTCTGTCGTCCAGATCGTCAACGGAAACTTTACGTACACGAATATTGCGAATATCGAACTTTTTCATCGTTTCCCGCCCGCCAATCTGTTTCGTTCATATTTTCTTTTTCGGCCTTTTAACCTATACTGATTAGAACTTAGAGACCCACCACATTACATATACATAGAAGGAGTTTGTCATGGAAAAGAAACTATCAGCTAACGCAATGCTATACAGCATCGGATTCGTCTTCATGCTCGCATGCTCGGTTGGCGCATTTTTTTACGGTATTGAAGTTGGCGCAGACCGGACCGAATCGAGATACGAAGCGGAGAAGGCCAGCGCAGAAGCTAAAGAATCGGTCAGTCCCTATCAGCAGCAGGATTTAGTTTCTTTCTATCATACCGTATTTTTGCCTTATCGTGAATTTCAGAACGAGTGGTTCAACGCCGTTAACAAGCTTTCGCAGGGTGAGTCCATTGATGCTTCATCAGCTTTTAAAGAGTTATCTAATCTAGCAAAAAACAAAGCGGGCGAAGCAAGCTCCTTCAATATGCAGAACTCCCCCCTGCTCGGTGAGGCGCAAGTCGGTTACATACGCAGCTTGAAACTATTCGCAGACGCGGCAACCCATGCTGCATCAAGTTCCAAATCTGCAAAGGGCGATGAACTGCTGCAAGTAATCGCCAAGGAGAAAAACTATATTACCGCTACCGCCCAATCATTAACCGCACAGCAAGCCTATTATGATGCTATGCTGAAGTGGTCATCGAGCGTTAACGTCGATATTCCTAACGAATACAAGCTCTCAGCCAAGCTCGATCTCGCCAAGTGGGAGACGCTGCCGATTACGGTCAAGAATAAGCTCATGGCCGATTCCTTGCTCAGCCGCAAGCAGATCACGACTTTTTATCCTCATGATCTGACTAGCCGGGTCGATGAATTTATTATTTCCGGTCAAGCCGCGAAGATGAAACTCGGTACCGTGTCCCAAATCGTTGCGCTTCTGCTTGACACGGACGCTGTCCGTAGCGGAGACTTTGCTGACAGTCACGCGAAGCTTTACAAGAAAACGTTGCTTCCGCAGTTGCCTTTCTTCTCCGCGAATGCCGACTAACTAATATTAATCATACTGAAAGTTTCTTAACGAGGCTATAGCCGCCATTCCGCCTGTAACATTGCGGAGGTCGCTATAGCCTTGTTCTTCTAAATAACGGCATACGGCCTCGCTTCGAACGCCATGCGCGCATACGATATACAGCGTCTTGTTGGTTGGCAGTTCATCCAGTCTGCCGGGGATGGTGTTCATTGGAATTAAGGTTGTATGCTCTAAGTGGTAATAGTCCCATTCGTACGACTCGCGTACGTCAATGATTTGCGAAGCATCTGCTTCACCGCTTTCCAAAATTGCTATTAATTGCTCAGGAGCTACATCCTGCCATTTTGTCATTATCCTATACCTCCTGTGTCGTCATTTGTTGCTCACAATGGTTGAATCATATCGAAATTTTCACAAATCAGCAAGTTTGAGCATTGCAATTGTCCACTCGCTTGCTATAAAATAGAAAAGTCCGAGTCTACTTTTAGAATTCACTTTCGTTCCAGCGCGGCAACAGCCGTTATGGCTTGGAATACGCTCCACTTCGGTCACGACTTGATGATCCAACTCTCGTCCCGATGCTGCAAGTCGAAGCCGGGACGGGGGTTTTTCTGTTCATATTAGAAAGCAAGGCGCAATCGCCTTGCACCAATTTAGGAGGCATACTTCTCATGTTTAAAGTGTTAGTTTCCGATCCGATCAGCGATTTGGGCATCCAGCAGCTAGTTGATGCAAATGATGTCACAGTAGACAAAAAACCTGGCCTTAGCGAGGACGAGCTTGTTGCCATTATCGGCGAATACGACGCTCTTCTCGTTCGCAGCCAAACAAGAGTAACCGCTAAAATCATGGAAGCAGGCAAACAGCTTAAAGTCGTTGGCCGTGCTGGTGTCGGCGTCGACAACATCGACCTCGAAGCGGCTACGCAAAAAGGTATTATTGTCATTAACGCTCCAGACGGCAATACGATTACGACATGCGAGCATACTTTCGCTATGATGATGGCTGTTGCACGCCATATCCCGCAAGCCTATCTGAAGACCGTTGGCGGCGAATGGGATCGCAAATCGTTCCTTGGCGTAGAGCTTCGCAACAAAACGCTTGGCGTTCTCGGCATGGGCCGTATCGGCAGCGAAGTAGCAAAACGCGCTAAAGCTTTCGGAATGGACATTCTCGGCTATGACCCGTTCATGACGGAGGAGCGTGCAGAGAAAATCGGCGTCAAGCTCGCTTCGGTTGACGAGATTGTTCGCAACGCAGACTTTATGACGGTTCATACTCCGCTGACTCCCGAGACTCGCCACATGATCGGCAAAGCGCAATTCGAAGTCATGAAGCCAGGCATGCGCATCGTGAACTGCGCACGCGGCGGCATTATTGATGAGATTGCTCTCGTTGATGCAGTTAATAAAGGCGTTGTAGCGGGTGCTGCTTTCGACGTATTCGAGGTTGAGCCTCCTGCTGAAGATCATCCATTCCTGACGCATCCGAAAATCATCGTAACGCCGCATCTTGGCGCTTCTACTGTTGAAGCTCAAGAAAACGTTGCTATCGACGTTTCGGAGCAAGTGCTTCACATATTGCGTGACGAGCCGTTCATGAACGCGGTTAACATGCCTCCTATCCCGGCTAATCTGCAAAACATTTTGCAGCCGTACTACACGCTTGGCGAGAAGCTCGGAAGCTTTATCGCTCAATCGACGGAAGGCGCTGTTCAAGAAATCATCGTTAACTATGCTGGCGAGCTAGCTGAAGTTGACACGCAACCATTGACGCGCTACATCGTTCGCGGCGTTCTTGCGCATCACCTCGGTCTTGAGAACGTAAATGTGGTCAACTCGATGCATCTTGCAAAAACAAGAGACGTTAATATCGTGATCCGTAAATCGACAGCTTCCAAAGACTTCACGAACCTCGTGTCCGTGTCGCTTCGCACGAAGAAGGAAGAACATGTCGTATCGGGTACTTTGCTAACTGGCTACGGCCCTCGCATCGTACAGATCGATAAGTTCCCAGTTGACGTTACGCCTGAAGGCAACCTGATTCTGATCTCGCACAACGACAGACCGGGTATCATCGGCCGCGTCGGCACATTGCTTGGCAACAACGATGTGAACATTGCGACGATGCAAGTAGGACGCCAGCTTGAAGGCGGATCGGCTATCATGGTCCTACGTGTTGACAAAGCCGCTCCGAAAGAAGTGCTTCAACAGTTGACAAGCCTTCCTGAGCTGAACACAGCTAAGGAAATCAAGCTTTACTAATAGAAGCGCTGCTTTGAACAAGAACCTCATCTCCCATATGCGGATGATGAGGTTCTTTTATTTTACTTATTGTATAGATACTTACCCCATTGTTTCACGAACAACAAGATTAAACGATGGTTCTCAACAAAAAAAGCGCTCCGCAAGGGAACGCTTTGACAACTATTGATGATAATCGACAGGAAGCAACAGGGTGAACGATGTGCCAACGCCAACAGCGCTTTCGACCACAATACGGCCTTTATGAAGATCGATCAGGTTTTTCACGATCGCAAGACCAAGGCCGGTACCGCTGGAAGAACCGCGTTTGCGGGCTTTATCCGCCTTATAGAACCGTTCGAATACGTACGGAACATCCTCCATCGGAATTCCTTGCCCTTCGTCACGAACCATAATTTGAATGAAGGCTTCTCCATTCACATCCGCCTGATGCCCTGCTATAGTGATAGACTTCCCAGCCGGCGTATGCCTAAGCGCGTTATCAAGCAGATTCGTTAATACCTGCTCTAGACGATCCTCATCGGCCTCCAGCATCGTAAGCGGCTCATTCGGAATATCGATCTGAAGCCGCACTTCTCTCTCCTTCGCATACACTTGGAACTTACGGTGGACGCGCTTCAGAACATGGCACAGATCGATCTCGTGGAAGTTCATCTCCACATGCCCTGCTTCCATCCGAGCGATGTCAAGGAAGTCATTGACGAGCCTGCCCATACGAAGCGACTCGTCATGGATAACCTGCACAAGCTCCTTGCCTTCTTCAGGCGATGCGACAATATCGTCAAGCAATGCTTCGCTATAGCCTTGCAGCATCGATAACGGCGTGCGAATCTCATGCGATATGTTCGCTACGAAGTCTCTGCGCAGCTTCTCAAGCTTATGCTCCTCGGTTACATTCCGTATTACGGCTACTGCACCCCGTACAACGCCGTTCGATTGAAGCGGCGCCATAACGACCGACCATACGTTAGTATGAACATGTACCTTCTCGCTTAAGTCATGCCCCTTCTCCATTACGGATTGGTACAATTCTCGCAGCGGCATCGGTACGCTCTCGTAGTGAATGTCGTTATTCGCCAAGTCGTCATCATGCCATTCATGCTTGAGCCCAGACCACTGATTGATGAGCAGATGGCCGCTAGGATTTGTCAATATCACTTGTCCTGCCGCATCGAACGTAATAACCGAATCGCCCATGCTCCGCAGGATGCTGGTCAAATGATTTTTCTCATGATTCAAGTCGTGAATCAGCTTATCAAGCTGCTCGGTCATATGATTGAACGTCTTCGCGAGCTCGCCGATTTCATCCGTCGAACGAATATCGACCCTTGTACTGTAATTGCCTTGCGACACGGAATCTGCCGCGTTTTTAAGCTGCAATAACGGCTGTTGGATCTTTGCCGACAGGAAGAAAGCGAAGAACGTAGACAGCAGGAAACCAATAATGGCAACGACGATGAACAGGATCTTAATATCATGGGCATCCTCATTAAACCAAATATCAATATATTGCAGCAAAAATACGCCTAATATGATGAGTACAACCGCTACAAGCAGCATGATGGTAGCCCAAAGCTTGCCGACCACACTGTTCCACAGCATACGTGTCAATCGTTGAATCAACTTCATTTACTTCGGTACCTCAAGCTTATAGCCGACGCCCCATACGGTCGTTATCATTGCGGCCGCGTCAGGGGACACTTTGTTCAGTTTCTCGCGAAGCCGCTTCACATGCGTATCCACTGTCCGCAAGTCACCGAAAAACTCGTAGTTCCAAACATCCTTAAGCAGCTCCTCGCGCGAGAATACTTTATCCGGCGAGACGGCCAAGTAGTGCAGCAGCTCATATTCCTTAGGCGTTAAGCTTACTTCTTGACCTCCGGCTGTTACGCGGTGCGCGTCATGCTCAATGATCAAGTTAGGAAACACGATGTTGTTGCTGGAGTTAATCTCCTTGGTCAAGAACGCAGTAGCAGACGAACGACGAAGTATCGCTTTCACGCGGTAGATCACTTCACGCGGGCTGAATGGCTTAACAACATAGTCGTCAGCACCGACCTCGAATCCCTGTACGCGGTTCATCTCCTCGCCTTTTGCGGTCAGCATAATGACCGGCGTCGCCTTAATCTGACGAAGTCGCGAGCATACCTCGACGCCATCAATTCCCGGCAGCATTACATCGAGCAATATCAATGCGTAATCCGTATTTGATGCAAGCCGAAGCGCTGTTTCTCCGTCCTCAGCTTCATCAATCGTATAGCCTTCCTTCTCTAAATACATTTTGAGCAGGCGGCGAATTCGTTCCTCATCGTCAACGACTAAAATACGGTTTGAGTAATCGGTCATACGGCATTACTCCTCTCCATTCTTGTGTTAAGTCCCTGAGTAAGAATGCAAACCGGCGATAATCAAGTTGACGCCGATCAATGTAAACAATACAATAACAAATCCGATAACCGCTAGCCAAGCCGAACGCAGTCCTTGCCAGCCTCGCGATAGACGGAAATGCAAGTAGGCGCTGTAGTAGAGCCAAGTAATAAGTGCCCATACTTCCTTCGGATCCCAGCCCCAGAAGCGGCCCCAAGCTTTCTCCGCCCATATCATGGCGAAGATGAGTGCGCCCAGTGTAAAGACCGGGAAACCGATCGCAATCGCACGATAGCTGATTTCATCCAGATCTTCAGGATCGATGCCTTCCATCGCCGGGTGAATCACTGCACCCAGACGCTTGCGGAAGGCAAGGCGGAGCAATCCGTATAAAATGCTGCCCGCAATAACCGACCATACAACGGTGTTAAGCTTACGGCCTGCGTTAACGCCGTTCATCCAATAAGGTGCTTCGAACAGCGGCTTCTCCAAGCCAAGGAAGCTGTCCATCTCGACGACCTGGCTATTGTACGGCTTCACGATCGGCGGAAGCGCATAAGCAACCTTCTCCGTTGTCGTTTGCTCAATGCCCTTGCTGTCGATTTCCGATATCTCTTGAGTAAAGTGCGCTTCATAACCAGCGCCGCGGAAGCCGAATACGGCAATAATAAATCCAACGATTAAGATAAGCGAGTATAGGCTGAATTCAACCCAAAATTGATCTCTGCGAGCTTCCTTCGTCGTCTGTTTGAAATCGACAACGCGCAACAGATACATCAGACCTGCGGCAAAACCGACTGCGAAGAATGCCTCGCCAAGCGCAGCCGTCGTCACGTGAATCTTAAGCCAGTTCGACGTAAGGGCCGGTATCAACGGCTGTACGTCGCTCGGGAATACAGCCGCATATGCAACGATAATAACCGTTAACGGCAAGGCGAACATGCCGAGCAAAGGTTTGCGATAAATCGCATGAATGATCGTGTACGCAATCATAATGGCCATACCGAGGAAGGTCATGAACTCATACATGTTGCTCGTAGGAATTTGTCCGCTGCCTGCCCAGCGCGTGAAGAAGAACGCTAAGTGAGCCGCAAGTCCAAGACTGGATGTAATAAATGCGATCTTGCCCCAGCGTCGTTCATGATCGGCTGGCTTGCGATTGCTCCATTTCTTGCCGGCAACCGCAATGACATAGAACATAAAGGCAAAGCAGTAAAGAAAGAATGCGACTAAAAAAACGTCGCTGCTAAATTCGACTAAACTCACGCGTTGTTCCCTCCGTTATCGAGCGCCTTCGGATCGACGGTAATCCCGATTTTTTTGAGCGCACCGGCTACATCCGAGCGCATGCCGTACCAGTTCTTATTCGTATGAGCGCCGAGCGACAGCTCGCCGTCATCTATGCGCAGCCATATTCTGCGGTGCTGCCAATAAGAGCCCATAAGCAGGCCGAGCATCGAGAATACTGCGCCGATCCATACGTAAGGAAGCGCTCTGTCCATCCTTACGTTCAAATAAGTGGATGCTTCCGAGAACTCGACGTTCTCCATTCCATCAACCTTGATTTCAATCTTCTCAGCCAATGCGCCATTAATGACATCCTGGGCAAACTTTACTTTGTCCTTCTGCATCGGGAAGTACATATAAGGCTCTCCCTCGGCTGCAAGTCCAGGACCTTTGACTGTAAAGATGAATGCAGGCGCAATCGGATCTCGCGAAAGCGTTGTCGGTTTGCCGTTGCTATCGAGCGCGAATTCCATGAAATTCGCATATAGTTCAAGCGTATAAGGACCAAGCTCATGTTTAAGTGCCGAGTCTTTCATCGGCAAGTCGAACGGTCCGTACGATTCACCTGTCTGCTTGTTGATAAGCACCGGGTGAACAGCATTAAGGCGCGGCGTCATATCGAAGTCGAACTGATACAGCTTAAGACCTTTGTACTTAAGCGGATCATTGACGATAATATCATGGCGCTTCACTTCCGTAAGCTCCGGCTGCTTCAGCGGATCGTCGCAATTGCTTGAACATGTGTACAATACCGCTTGCGTCTTGAACAGCTTCGCACGCGCTGTCCCTTTCAGCGTCTCAGGCAGCTCATCATCATTATAAAATTCAATGATGAACTTCTCGTTCTTAACGTAATAGTTCGTTCCGCTAATTTGAACCGTATCACCATCTGGTATCGTAATATACGAATCCATTTGGAAGCCTGGAAGGCTGCGAGCTAATATTGCAAGCAAGAACAGGATCAAGCCGATGTGATTGATATAAGGACCCCAGCGGCTGAAACGGTTTTTCTCCGCAAGCAATGAGCTCCCGTCGCGATGGATGCGATACCCTTTGCGCTTCAGCTGCGCGCCGAATTGCTCCGCCCATTGCTCTGGATCGCCTTCAATGGTCTGCTTGTACACCGTCTTCTGACGGTTAATGAATAGCAGATGCTTGCGAATCTGTTGCTTGTTAAGCGCCCGATAAAGCGGCAGCACGCGGTCAAGACTGCAAATGACGAGCGACGTTCCAATCATGACAAGCAAGCCGATAAACCACCACGATTCGTATGTATGGGACAAGCCGAGCAAATAATAAATTTTGCCGGTTAGGCCATACGTCTCCTCATAATAATCGGCAGGCTCGAAGTTATTAATGAATGTATTCTCCTGCGGGTAGATCGTTCCCAACATTGCCGTTACGAATGTAATAATAATTAAGTAAATCGCGATTTTGACAGAAGAGAAGAAGTTCCACACCCGGTCAATGACATTCGGATTGCTCTTCTGCGAACGGCGCGCGACGCCGTCATAACGCATCTCAAGCGGCGTTTCGGTATCTTCGGCTTCGGATGGCAAAAGCGGCTTGCCGCAGCTTTCGCATAATACCGTGCCTACCGAGTTTTGATGGCCGCATTCGCATTTTGTGTTCTCTACGACTAACACAGCTTATCCTCCTAGAGCTGAAGCAAACGTTCAATCCGATCGTCAATCTCTTGCTCCGTCATGCCGCCTACTTTAATCTCCATTATTTTACCGTCCGGTCCGATGAAGAAGGTCGTCGGGTAGGAGCGCAGCCCGTAGCTGCGTTCCGTCTTGCGGCTAACGTCGCGCAGAATTGGATAGTTCAAATCGAATTGGCGAACAAAGTTGTTCACGGTCAAAGTGTCTTCGCTTAAATTAATGGCCAGAATAACGAGGCCTTGGTCTTTCCACTTGGCGTATTGCCGCTCGAACTCTGGCATTTCTTTCACGCATGGCGGACAGAAAGTGCCCCAAAAGTTAACGACAACCGCTTTTCCCTTATAATCCGACAATGCTGTCGTACCGCCGTCCAGATTGGCCAACGTGAATGAAGGCGGCTCGCTGCCTGCCTTTAGCGGACCTTCCGAATCTGACGCGAACAACGTCGATCCGATCGCATAACCGCCTATAATAAGTACGGCAGCCAATATGATGATTTGGACCGTTTTGCGAGATTTTCCCATTAGCTTGCCTCACCACCTGCTTCTATCTCTGCTGAATGAATGACTACTTTAGTACCATTATAACGAAAAGTCGACGGCAATAACTGCCGCCGTCGTTTACTTTTTATGAACTTTATGTGTCTTGCGAGCCTCAGCGAGCAGGCTGTCAATCTCTTTGGGAGTTAGATGTCTGTATTTGCCTCGGCCAAGATCCTGCAGATAAAGATCGCCGAATTTAATACGTTTCAGACGGACGACTTTATGGCCGATTGCCTCGAACATTCTGCGAACCTGACGGTTGCGGCCCTCGTATATCGTAATCGATATTTTGGCTTCATTATTTTCCGTATCGACGTCATGATATTCAACCTCAGCGGGCGCCGTCATCCCGTCCTCTAGCATAATGCCCTTCTGAAGCTTCTCAAGTGCGCTGCCATGCGGTACGCCTTTGACCGTCGCGTGATACGTCTTCGGGACGTGATGGCTCGGATGCGTCAGCATATTGGCGAACTCACCGTCGTTCGTAAGCAGAAGCAGTCCTTCTGTATCGTAGTCCAAACGTCCGACAGGGTATACCCTCTCTTTAATACCGGGCAGGAAGTCACCGACGACCTTGCGGCCTTGCGGATCCTTGGCGCTCGATATGACGCCCTTCGACTTATTAAGCATGACGTAAATTTTCTTCTCGCCTTTGATCGGCTTGCCGTTCACCGTGATGGCATCAACGGCTGGATCGGCTTTGACGCCAAGCGTCGTTACTTTCTCGCCGTTCACCTCAACCATGCCGGCCATTATCATTTCCTCGCATTTGCGACGGGATGCGACACCCGCTTGCGCTAATATTTTCTGTAAACGTTCCAATGCTTTCACCTCATCCTCCATCATACCGATTAGAAGAACAAAGTACAAGCTGTGTTAGCCGAATATGTATAAGCAAATGAATATCGCCGCCAAAAAGCCGACCAAATCGGAGAAAAGACCTACTTTTAACGCATATTTCGTTCTGCGGATGCCGATAGCTCCGAAGTAGACGGTCAGCACATAAAGAGTCGTATCGGTGCTGCCTTGAATCGTTGAAGCAATTCTTCCGATCATCGAATCAGGTCCATAGGTCTGAATAAGGTCAGCGGTGAACGCAAGCGATCCTGCGCCCGTAAGTGGACGCAAGATGCCTAGCGGAAGCACCTCGCTTGGGATACCGAGCCAGTCGAATAGCGGCCTTACGGCAGACAACATCAGCTCCATCGCGCCCGATGCGCGGAACATGCTGATCGCAACCATCATTCCGACGAGATGCGGAATAATATTAATCGCTGTGCCGAACCCGTCCTTTGCCCCTTCGACGAACGTTTCATAGACGGGCACCTTGCGTCTTAACGCCGCATAGAGAGGGATGAATACGATGATGGCAGGAATCATCCATGCGGATAGATTGGTGAATAATTCATACAAGCGTCTCACCCCCGCCAGCAGAAGGTTTTGACAATGATTGCTGTTGATTTTGCGGCTGCTTGTTCAAGTTTAACTGTGGCGGGGTCATAGGAGGGGACTTTCTTCTATACCATCGGTCGGCAACAATTGCCGCTGACGTGGCAACGAATGTTGCAGCTAACGTCGTGCCGATAATTTCAGCAGGATTAGCCGAACCATAATTCATTCGAATCGCAATAAGTGTCGTAGGCACGATTGTAATGCTGGACGTATTAAGCGCAAGCAACGTACACATCGCAGGCGTTGCCGTTGACGGATCGGGATTCAGCTTCTGAAGCTCCTGCATAGCCTTTATCCCCATTGGCGTTGCCGCATTGCCAAGACCGAATAAATTCGCGCTTAGATTGCTCATTATGTATCCAATTGCCGGATGGTTATGAGGAATGTCCGGAAATAGCTTGCGAACGAGAGGTCCAAGCATTCGAGCCATTGTCTTAAGCAAGCCCGCATCCTCTGCTATACGCATCATCCCAAGCCAGAATACCATAATGCTTATGAGGCCGAAGCTTACGGTCACGCCCGACTTCGCCCCTTCGAAAGCTGCTTGCGTTACTGCGTCCATGTTGCCGTTTATCGCGGCTACCGCTACGCTAGCCGCGATAAAAAACAACCATATCCAATTCACCATATAAACCGTCTCCCCTCGGTTTTATGCTTTATATGAAACAATTACTTATTAACGCTATCCCTTAATCGATTGCTTCCCGCATCATAAACAGGGGTCGAACCGATCTTCTCTCCTTTCAGAAACCATTGAAGCGACCCGCGTTCGCCAAGTGCATAACTCGTTGAGTTTGGCGGAATTAGAACCAGACTTGTATGAATGGAATCCTGCTCGTCCAGCTCAAGCGGATAACTGAATCCTTGGCCAAGCGCATAGGGATAACCGGCGATCGTTTGCCCCTTGCTGGCAAGCTTCTGAAGCGGATAGTTAGCGAAGCCCCAGTCAAGCATTTGTTTGTGGTCATTCCAGTCATCGCTGTCATTAATGGTTACTGCGGCAAGCTGCTGGCCATTCCTAGTAGCTGAGCTAACGAGGCAGCGAAGCGACTTTTTGGTATAGCCTGTTTTAACGCCGTCCGCACCTTCGTACATGGCTAGCATTTTATTTTTGTTCGGCCAGGTGTAGTCCCATTTCTCGTGCGGATTGGGTACTTTTTTTTCTCTCGTGCCAACGATTCGGGCAAATGTTTTATTTTTGAGCGCATAAGCAGTCAATACGGCAAGATCATTAGCTGAAGAAAAATGCCCCTCTTCATCAAGACCGTGCGGATTTTTGAATTGCGAATGTTTCAGATTAAGAAAACGCGCCTTCTCGTTCATCAGGTGGACAAAGCCCTCCTCTGAACCTCCTACATGCTCGGCGATCGCGGTTGCCGCATCATTGCCGGAGCGAAGCATAAGACCATACAGCATGTTTTCAAGCGTCATTTCTTCGCCTAATTGGAGGTAGATCGATGATCCCTCCTTGCCAACCGCCCTCTTTGGTGTCTTCACCTTATCGTCGAGCTTACCATGGTCGATGGCCACGATTGCAGTCATGATCTTCGTCAAGCTTGCAATTCTCATCGATTGATCGCCATTGGTGCTATATAGGACTCTGCCAGAGCTGACATCAATTAACGCGGCCGCTTTTGCATTCGTACCGATCGGCTTTGGTTTCGCATCTGCTGTCTGTTGAATCGCCAGCGTCATTACTCCTAATAAGAGCATGGAAGCTATAGCGATTCTATACCGCTTAAACCCATTCATTCCAATGATGCTCCTCTCGCTGCAATAGTCTGTCGTTCATTATATGCCTGTACATATTCGTGTAGACGAGCTTGTCGCAACTAAAATGAAAAAATGAAAAACTGCCCTTGCGGGCAGCTTTACATGTTGGATTGCCACTCTCGAGCGATTAACTTACAAGAGGTGATCATTTGCGTCCAGACTGCCCGTAATAACGGTAGACACTGGATCGACATAATTGGATTGCTGCATAGGCTGCTTAATCATCGACTGCACTTTATCGAATACATGAGGCGCAGCGTCAATGACACGCTCCAATAGATGCGTTTGATTATCCAGCGGCACGATCTTCACGCCATGGGTACCTACAACAAGGAAGGCAATAGGCGTAATCGACACGCCACCGCCGCTGCCGCCGCCGAACGGAAGCGACACGGATGCATGATGCGCATCGTTTTGCGATCCGCTCGCATGGTCGGATCCATCGAGCCGGATGTCGCTGCCGCCTGCAACGAAACCGAAGCCAACTTTGGAGATCGGCATAATAATGCTGCCGTCCGGGGTTTGTACAGGATCGCCGACGATCGTGTTGACGTCGACCATTTCCTTGATGTTTTCCATTGCGGTTTGCATTAATCCTTGAATAGGATGCTCAGCCATTGTAACTCCTCCTCAAAAGTTTTGTGAAAAGACGCTTCATTGCAGAGTCATCACAGCAAAACTTGCTCCGAAAGCATACTTTCATTGCGATATGAATAAGAACTTGCCTACGCTTCTTGTATTGTGCGCAGTACAGGTCTGGACTATGTATGAGCTGAGCCTCCGGCAAAGATGTTCTAAACTACACTTTGAACAGCTGTTTTTGCCACGTCCAAGAACTCCCGCCGCTGCCATCTTTTCGTCTTCTCTTCCGCATTCGGAATAACAACTTCATCCCAGCCAGTAACGCGTTGCCAAAGCTCATCTTGGCGCTGCACGACCAATCCGTCGAAAAGTAAGGTCGCTGATATATCGGCGTCACGGTCATCTGCGGGTCGGCTTGGAGCTTGACCATCTGAGAGAGAACACCGATCAGACTCGTTTTAACCGACCATACGAAACCCGTCGTCATCGCTGTCCACATCGCATCGCCGGTTCCAACGGAAGTGTTCCATGTCCATTCAGTCATCTTTACCTTCGTCAGCGTCTGCCTCGCCCAGCCGGTCAAGTTTCGTGTCATCTCCAGGATGTCCTTGAAACGATCCATCGAACGAGCAACATCGTCGGCATTGATCTCTTCATTGAATTGCTTCCAAGTGTTAATCCCCGTATTTGTTGATGACACCTGCTCCTTTAATTGGACAGAAGCGCCCAAATACTTAATAACCGGCACCTTCAAGCGGTAACGATATAAGCCGAACAACGCTTTGATTGCAATTTCGGCGTCGTCATTATTTCCCGATTTCGCAAAATGTCCGCTAACTTTAACGGGAGATGCGATAACAATCGAAAAAATGAACAAAAAAAAGAGACCGGCCGCCGTCATCCAACCAAAAGGATAAAGGGGCATTATGCTTCCTCCATTTCCCTACTTATGGTTGAATATAGTATGACCCGGCGGTCAAATCTCATTCTTTTATTTCATCAAACGTCATTTGTCTGCCGTCTAGGCGCTCGAACAGCAACTGCGTCGTTTCCTCAAGCGCATCGTCGACACTGACATGGCCTGGTTCAGGCAATTCCTTGATTGACGGCAAGCCGAAGTATTCTAAAAATAATTTCGTCGTTCCGTATAATATAGGTCTTCCAATCGCTTCGGCTCTTCCTACCTCTTCGATCAAATCCTTTGATACAAGGGAGCTGATCGCCCGATCGGTCTTCACACCGCGAATCTCCTCGATATCGATTCTTGTAATCGGCTGGCGGTAAGCGACGATCGATAACGTCTCCAAAGCAGCTTGCGATAATTGCGAACGTGATGGCGAATAAGCCATTCGCTCAAAGTAAGGCGCATGCTCAGGATGCGTAGTCAGTCGGTAAGAACTGGCTACTTCAGCTATCTGAACGCCTCGCATCTCGCGTTCCAAATCCCGCTGCAAGTCGTAGACCAGATCGGAAGACAAATCCGAGTCGATCTCCAAAATGTCGGCGAGTTGCTTCTTCGTTAAGCCTTCATCTCCGGCCATGAACAGAAGGCCCTCAATAATCGACTTCAATTTCGGATAATCCATCTTGCGAAGATTCTCCTCTCCAATGTATGACGATGTCGTCGAACAGCTGATGCTGGAAACAGCGAATATGCTTCATCTTCATTAGCTCCAGTATCGCTAGAAAGGTGACAACTACTTCGTGCTTGTCCATATTCTCGCGTATAAGCTTCGAGAATCGGACCGTTTCGTATTGCTTCAGCACCTCGACAATATCTCGAATCCGATCCTTAACCGATATTTCATCGCGCTGGATCGTTGAGATGACGTTCCTTCTTGCTGCCCTGCGCAGCGCTTTCTGGAAGGCGGCAACAAGATCGGACACATGCAAGCCTTCGACGGGATTGACCTTCTCTTCTTTCATATAAGGGGTCAAGTCATCCGGCTCACGAGAATAGACGAGGCTGCGTTCGAATTCCTTCTCCCGCAGCTGCTCGGCTATTTGCTTAAACTTACGATATTCAACGAGCTTCTGAATGAGCTCATCACGAGGATCAAGGCCGTCATCCTGCCACTCGTCATATTCCTCCTCGAACACCGGAGGCTTAGGCAGCAGTTGCTTGCTTTTTATCGCCAGAAGGGTTGCAGCCATGACCAGAAACTCGCTCGTAACCTCAAGCTCCAGTTCCTTCATCGCATGCAGATACTCCATATATTGATCCGTAATCTCGCTGATCGACACTTCATGGATATCAATCTCTGCTTTGTCGATCAAATGGAGCAACAGGTCAAGAGGCCCTTCAAAAGAATCCAGCTTGTAAAGCACCGACACTCGTATTTCCTCCCGCGTTCAGCTCTCGGGGTATTATCCCTGCAGCTGTTTCGTCAAATTAGCCATTTCGATCGCGCTGGCAGCCGCTTCATAACCTTTGTTGCCGGCTTTCGTGCCTGCACGCTCAATCGCTTGCTCGATCGAATCGACCGTCAGCACGCCGAAGATCGTTGGCACGCCTGTTTTGAGCGCGATTGCCGCAACGCCTTTGGCTGCTTCATTGCATACAAAGTCAAAGTGAGGCGTTGATCCGCGGATAACGGCGCCAAGCGTAATTACCGCATCATACTTGCCGCTTTCAGCCATCTTCTGAGCGATCAGCGGAATTTCGAATGCGCCAGGCACCCATGCGATTTCAACATCGTCTTCCGCTGCGCCGTGGCGTTTGAATGCATCAAGCGCGCCGCCAAGCAGTTTGCTGGAAATAAATTCGTTGAACCGTCCGACAACAACCCCATATTTTAAACCTTCCGATACTAAATGTCCTTCATATATACGTGCCATTTTACCATCTTCCTCTCATCCTGAGTAGTTATTATATTTTTTTGGCTGCTAACTGCTATTACGACTGCTGCGGCTCCTGCTCTTCGAACTTGAGCATATGGCCTAGCTTCGTTTTCTTCGTTCGCAAATATTTGCTGTTGCTTTGATTAGCTTCCATCTGAATGGGAACGCGTTCGACGACCTCGATGTCGTAGCCTTCGAGCCCTTTGATCTTACGCGGATTGTTCGTCAGCAGCTTCAGCTTGGAGATGCCAAGATCCTTCAATATTTGCGCGCCTATACCATAATCTCGCAAATCGGCAGGAAAGCCAAGCTTTATATTCGCATCGACCGTATCGAGCCCTTCTTCTTGAAGCGCATAAGCCTTCAGTTTATTAATGAGGCCGATGCCTCTGCCCTCTTGGCGCATATAGAGCAGCACGCCGCTTCCGGCCTCGTCGATCTGACGAAGCGCCGCATCAAGCTGAGGTCCGCAATCGCAGCGGTGGGAGTGGAACACGTCGCCGGTCAAGCACTCGGAATGCACCCGCACCAGAATGGGCTGAGTTGTATCGAGCTCGCCTTTCACAAGCGCAACATGCTCCTTGCTATCCATGATGTTCGTATAGGCGATAGCGCGGAAGATACCGAAGTCGGTTGGCATTTGCACGTCAACGATTCGCTCAACAAGCTTCTCCTTCTCATTCCGATATCGAATAAGCTCTTGAATCGTAATGAGCTTAAGCCCATGTTTCTCTTTGAAGATCTTCAAGTCCGGCAACCGCGCCATCGTACCGTCTTCATTGATGACCTCGCAGATGACGCCGGCAGGCTTCGAACCGCACAGAACCGCCAAATCAATGGCTGCCTCGGTATGACCGGCTCTGCGCAGCACGCCGCCTGGCTTCGCGATGAGCGGGAAAATATGTCCGGGACGGCGGAAGTCCGCCGCCTTCGCCGTCGGATCGATAAGCGCTCTGACAGAGAGCGAACGTTCATATGCCGAGATGCCCGTCGTCGTCGAAGCGTGGTCGACAGACACCGTGAAAGCCGTTCCGTGGTAATCGGTGTTATGCGTTACCATCGGCGGCAGCTCCAACTCCTCAGCCCGCTCCGGCGTAATCGGAACGCACACCAAGCCGCGAGCTTCCGTAATCATGAAGTTAATGACTTCCGGCGTCGCCATATCGGCCAAGGCGATTAAGTCGCCTTCATTCTCACGATCCTCGTCATCAACAACGATGATTGCTTTGCCCAGCTTCAAATCTTCCAGTGCTGCTTCTATTGTATCGAACGTATTCGAATTTGCATTACTGTTTGTCATCCTGCTTCCCTCCCCGGTGGTATCCAATCTATAAGAACAATCTTATTTTGTATAATTCATCTTTTACAGAAAACCGTTCTCCATAAGAAAAGCCGTCGATAGCTTTGACTTCGGCGCCTCGCTCTCCGGCTGCTTAAAGTGCAACAGGTGATCGACGTATTTGCCAATGACATCACATTCGATATTAACCGATTCACCCGGCTTCTTGTTCAGCAGTGCCGTTTCGCCAAGCGTATGCGGAATGATCGATACCGCGAATGTCTGGGCCGATGTGTCTACGACCGTTAAGCTAATGCCGTCAATCGTAATCGAGCCTTTCGGAATCACGTATCGCAGCGATGACGGATCATCCAGTTTAATTCGAAATACGACCGCATTCGCATCTGTTTCACGCCCTATGATTTGGCCAGTGCCATCAATATGACCTTGCACAATATGACCGCCGAAGCGCGCGCCGGCTTGCATCGCCCGCTCTAGGTTTACAGCCTCTCCGGAACGCAGCGCATGCAGCGTAGAGCGTCTGAATGTCTCGGGCATAACATCGGCAGCGAAAGAGCCGCCGTCGTAATCGGTAACGGTCAAGCAAACGCCGTTAACCGAAATGCTGTCTCCAATCCGTACACCTTCTAGAACGCGTGCAGCACCAATGGATAACCGCATCGCTTCGCCTTGCTTCTTAACACCTTTCAGCTTGCCTACCTCTTCTATGAGTCCAGTGAACATCGTAGCCCTCCCCTCTATTCCACCTGAGCTGAGCGTTCGTTAACCCAATGAACTTGGATATACAGGATAGCCGGATACACAGATGTCCTCTCCCGCCATCTCTACGGATACGCGTTCCAGTTCAATCGCATCCGACATTTTCTCGAAGCCGTCGAACGTGAACGTTCCAGGCGAAGCATCTCCGCCAATAATCTTAGCCGCATAATACAAAATAATTTTATCGATGAGACCCGCTTCCAGCATTGCGCCGTTCAGTGCACCGCCGCCCTCCAGCAGGATCGAACCAATCTCCAGCTCGCCGAGCTTCTTCAACGCCTCGCGAAGGTCGACTTTACTGCCTTCGCCGCAAGCAACGACCTCGACGCCTGCAGCCGCTAGCGCTTGTCGCTTGTCAGCATCCGCTTGCTCCGTAGTCAGGACGATCGTTCGCACCGATCGATCCGTAACAACTTTCGCTTCAAGCGGAAGACGCAAGGAAGAATCGACGATAATGCGGGTTGGGTGAATCGCAGGTACGGAAGCACGTGTCGTCAATGAAGGATCGTCGGCCAATACCGTTCCGATACCGACCATGATCGCTTCATGCTGATGGCGGAGCGTATGTACCTGCTCGCGTGCAACAGCTCCCGTTACCCAACGGCTATCGCCCGTCTTCGAGGCGATCTTGCCATCCAGCGTGCTCGCCGTCTTAAGAGTGACGAACGGCAGCTTCGATGTAATGTATTTATTAAACTTCTCATTCATAAGCTTTGATTCAGCCTCAAGCAAACCCACCGTTACTTCAATTCCCGCTTCGCGAAGCCGAGAGATGCCTCTGCCTGCAACCTGCGGGTTCGGATCTCCGCTTGCAACAACGACTCTTGCCGCCTTCGCATCGATAATACGTTCGCAGCATGGCGGCGTCTTGCCGAAGTGGCTGCATGGCTCCAGCGTTACGTAAACCGTAGCGCCTTCCGCTTCTTCGCCAGCCATTTGGAGAGCGTGTACTTCCGCATGGCCCGTACCCCGCTTCAGATGCGTGCCGATACCGATAATACGTCCTTCCTTGACGACGACACAGCCGACAACCGGATTAATACCCGTCTGACCTGATGCTTTGGCCGCCAATGTAAGCGCGAGCTGCATATAATATTCATCATTCAATACGTCCATGAACGCAAAAACACCCCCATCGGCATACTTAACGCCCCGGGGGTGATGATAGATGAATGAAGATAGCCATTGCGACAAATACCGTCTCACGAGCCAGAAGATACAAACATGCGAATTACAATCACCGTCGATTAACGATGGAATGTAATAAGCTTGCAGAAATCCCGTTCGAAATAAACCGCTTTTTCAGCGGTTCACGGTCATTACTAACGCTAATAAAACAAACCTACTTAGCTTGTGAAAGATAGCACAAACTAATAAGCATGAATGACGTAGCTGTCGCAAGCATCTCCTTCTCCCATCCAGACTATACTGTCGGTCCCGGATTCACACCAGGTCCACCGCTTCGTATCGAATGCTAATGCGTTATCGCGTTAACCATTCGATCCGAACCGGGTCACGGACTAACGAGCTGCGACAGGCCTGCGGTTGTCCGCTCCTGCCTTCGCCGCTCGATCACCGCCGGTTGGGAATTTCACCCTGCCCCGAAGGAAAGCTGCATAAAATAATTTATGATTAGTGAATAGTGAAGTCCTTTATACACTGAAGAAATATTACCACTAGCTTAATAAAAAAGCAAGATATCCGTCTAATTTGCTTGGAAATAAAACCGCCGTACCTCTCATTCAATGAGAAATACGGCGGAACTTCTAACAAGCGATTATTAAGAAGCCGTTACTTCGACCTTCTCCATTTTGTCTCCGCCTTTAAGCGCGTCAACAAACTCCATGCCTTTCGTTACTTTGCCGAATACCGTGTGACCGCCGTCAAGATGCGGCTGCGGCTGGTAGCAGATATAGAACTGGCTGCCGCCTGTGTTACGGCCGGCATGGGCCATAGCGAGCGTACCGCGCTCATGCTTGTTCGGGTTGATTTCACAGTTGATAGTGTAGCCTGGGCCGCCTGCGCCAGTACCGTTAGGGCATCCGCCTTGTGCGACGAAGCCAGGTATTACGCGGTGGAATGTAAGACCGTTATAGAACCCGTCGTTTGCAAGCTTCTCGAAGTTTGCTACTGTATTGGGAGCATCTTGGTCGAACAAATCCAAGTGGACTTCTCCGCCGCTTGCTAGTGTGATTTTTGCTTGTTTAGCCATTGCTGCATCTACCTCTCTTTTTCAACAGAATACTATAACGTTACCAATTTCAAGCTTATTTCGCAAGCGCTGATTTTTGCAGTCTTGCCGGAATCACGTCATTGCATACAATATTTTCGAGAGATTCGCGCTTAACGGCAAGGTCAGCCTCGCCGTCTTTCACGAATACGACTGCCGGACGACGGATACGGTTGTAGTTGCTTGCCATTGCATAGTTATATGCGCCTGTGCAGAATACAGCAAGCAGATCGCCGCTCTCTGCCTTTGGAAGCTCTAGATCCCAAATCAGCATGTCGCCGCTCTCGCAGCATTTGCCTGCAATCGAAACCGTCTCTTCTTTCGCATCGTTAGCGCGGTTCGCCAAGATCGCTTCGTATTGCGATTGGTACAGCGCCGGGCGAGGGTTGTCCGTCATACCGCCGTCTACAGCGATATATTTGCGAACGCCAGGAATATGCTTGCTCGTGCCTACCGTATAAAGCGTAGTGCCTGCATCGCCAACCATACTGCGACCCGGCTCAACCCAGATCTCAGGCAGCGGGAATTCCGCTTCGGTGAACTTAGCTTTGATAGCGCCTGTAATCGCGCCTACGTATTCGCTGATCGGAAGCGGTGTATCGCCTTCCACGTAGCGGATGCCGAAGCCGCCGCCAAGGTTGATAACTTTGAACGTAAGGCCAAGCTCGGAACGAATCGCTACAGCAAAGTCTGCTACTTTGTCTACCGCCATGCGGAAGCCTTCAACTTCGAAGATCTGCGAACCGATGTGGGAATGAACGCCCAGCACCTCAAGGTTCGGCAATGCGATCGCTTGCTCAATCGCTTGCTTCGCAGCGCCGTTGCCAAGGTCGAAACCGAACTTCGAATCTTGTTGACCTGTCGAGATGTAGTCATGCGTATGTGCTTCAACGCCCGGCGTAATGCGAAGCAAAATGTTTACGGTTTTGCCTTTGTCCGCAGCCAGTGCGTTCAGAGTGTGCAATTCGATAAAGTTGTCGACAACGAAGCAACCGATGCCAGCGTCAAGCGCCATGTTGATCTCTTCATGCGTCTTGTTGTTGCCGTGGAAGTGAATGCGCTCCACCGGGAAGCCTGCTTGCAGAGCCGTATACAGCTCGCCGTCAGATACAACGTCAAGCGACAATCCTTCTTGTTCAGCGATAGCGCACATCGCCATTACACTGAACGCTTTGCTCGCATAAGCGACTTGAAACTTCAAGCCGGAAGCTTTGAACGCTTCAACATATTCCTTAGCGCGTTGACGAACGAGTGCTTCGTCCACGATATAAAGCGGTGTGCCGAATTTATTAGCAAGATCGGTTACGTCGCAACCGCCAATTTCTAGATGACCATTCGTGTTAATATTGCTAGTTCCATGCAAGTACATAGTTTCCCCTCGACTTTCTCTATCTGCACGCAGATAGACGGTTAATTTGCATCTATAGCAACAGTATATCGCAAACTAACCGCCGCCGAAATGGATAATTTCACATTTCATTTGCATTCTTTGTGAACCTACTTCGTCTTTGGCATTCTGTCTATTTGTTGCGGGTGCAATAGATTCGGGCGCGTCCGGTTATAGAGTACAGGCTGGCGAACGATGATGCTCCATAGCGCCTTCAGATCAAATGGTATAAACGGCCACATGTATGGGCGATTGAACGAACGCTCCAGCGTCAGCATAACAATAATCGCCGTAGTCGCAATGACGAAGCCCGGTACGCTGAATGCGGCAACCGCTATGATCAACACCAGCCTTACAATCCGATTGGCAAGTCCAAGCTCATAGCTCGGCGTCGCGAACATGCCGATGGCAGCAACCGCCATATAGAGGATAACCTCGTTGACGAATAAGCCGGTCTGTACCGCAATGTCGCCGATGAGAATAGCCGCGACTAATGACATAGCTGTTGCAAGCGAGGTCGGCGTATGGACAGATGCCATTCGCATGAGATCGACGCCGATCTCTGCCAACAAGAACTGGACGATGAGCGGAAGCTGGCCTGTTTTGTTCGGACCGATAAATTCTAGCGCAGCTGGCTTCATTTCAGGGTGCATAACGAACAGCAGCCACATCGGCAACAGGAACAACGAGGCGATGATTCCGATGAAACGAACCCACCGCAAGTAGGTACCGATAAACGGTGTCTGACGATTTTCCTCCGCATGCTGCATAAGGTCGAAGTAAGTCGTAGGCAGCGTCATCACGCTTGGCGATGTGTCGACGAAGACGGCGACAGCACCTTCCAATAAGTGAACCGATACCGTATCAGGCCGCTCCGAGTAACGAACGAGCGGGAACGGATTCCAGCCGCGCTTCACGGTTGCCTCCTCCAACTGCTTGTCCGCCAGCGGCAGACCGTCCAGCTTCACCATCGAAAACTTATCTTTGATCGACTTCACGAGCTTCGGATCGGCCAAATCGGCAATATAGGCAATACACACATCCGTTTTCGTCCGCTCGCCAAGCTGTAAAATCTCATATCGCAATTGAGGGTCTCGCAATCTTCTGCGAACGAGCGATACATTCGTCATGAGTGTTTCGACAAAACCGTCTCTCGATCCACGAACTACCTTCTCCAGCGACGGCTCCTCCGGGCCGCGTGACGGGAAGCTCTTCGCATCGATAATTAACGCCGCAGGCTCATCATCGATGAACAGCGCAGTTGCGCCCGACATCACACAGGTTAACATCTCGTTCCAATCCTTCTGCTTGACGACCTGCGCGGCAGGCACATACAAATTCAGAAAGGCGTAGAGTGCATCGCCGGACAAGTCATCGGGATGCAAATAGGTCAGTCTCTTCAGCACTTCAGTCAACAGCGTGTCCTTAACGAGTCCATTCATGAACAGAATCGCCGTTTTGCGTTCACCGAACGTCATCTCGCGCACGACGACGTCGAAGCTTGTTTTGTAACCAATCTCATTCTCAAGACGCGACAGAATATCATTCAGCTTATGCGGTATGGGATTTTCCTTCTTCTTATCATCCGAACCCGCTGAAACCTCATGGATTCGATTGCCCATTTGCGAATTAACGGATTGCTCTTCAGATTCGCCTGCCTGATGTGACTCCTCTTGCTTCTGCTCATCGGGCATTGACGCAATATGCTGCTCCACGCCTACTCCCTCTTGCTCGCTTCCTGGATGTTCGGAACGCGTATCCGACATGCTTCCTCACCTCTTCAAGATTATGTTAGAATTACCACTGAAATATAAGCCAATCGAACAATGAGCCTAAGGTCTTGCCAAGCACCATAGCCATGACGAGAGCGACCATATAGTCCGATAAGTTCATTCTTTTGGCTAGAATGGGCAGAACATTCATCACCTCTGTCAATGCCGCGGCGAGCATGCCGACGAACAGCCCGTCGAATAAGCCGGCGCCGCTTTGCAAGAGCAGCGGATGCCAGCCAAGCTCCCAATCCATGAAGTCTGCGAACGTCCAGTACATCGAACCGCTAATAACCGCAGTCTCGAACAGAATAGACAGTCGATATGCGTTCGCAAGCTGCGCAAGACGAGGAATGAGATCAATGACGATCAACAAAGCGACGAGTCCGCTGCCGACCGCCAGCCCGCCAGCCAGCCCCAGCAGCGCGATAAACACATTCGCCAGGACATCAGCCATCGCTTCCGCCCCGCGTCTGATCATAATCTGACTTCTTGCGCATCTCATCGGCAATGACGTAGGCGTTCACATTTTCCTGATACATATAGAGCTCGACTTCCAGCGGATTCGGTTCCTCATTGAACCTCTTGCGGAATAAATGGTTGAAGAAGAGAACCATCCCCAGCCCAATACCGAGCGAGTACGGAATTTGGAACCAAAGCGGATGCTCGATTTGCTTGCCGCTGATCAGCTCGACAATGCGAGTATGTACCTCCTTCATGCTGACATCCGTGTGGAAATTCATAATGGCAAGTCCTGCACCGAAGAAGAGCAGCAGCCAAGAGAGGATGAGCACGAAGATTCGCGGCTTCACCGGTTTCTCGGCGATCATCACGAGCACCTGAGGATCGCCATAGGCTTCCACCGACAACCCGGGGGCTGCTTCTCGGATTGCCTTGACGATCTGGAGAAGGTCGATGACGACCCGATTGCCGTCCGCCTTCTTATGCTCATACAGGATGAGCTGCTTAAGCGACTGTTCCGTCTCTGCGTCCGCCGCCAGCAGCCGAGCCGCTTGACCTAGCGTGACATGCTGCTCCGGGCGCATATAAATTCGTTTCTTGAGACGCAGATAGAGGAGCGAAGGCTTATTAGCTTCCATCTGTCATCTTCCCTTCTGTTAATTCCATGGTTTATGTTTCAAATATAGTATGAGAAAAGGCTGTTTCGGATACTCATGCTTAAACAGGTAATAAACGGAAAAAGACCAGTCCGCCCTATTGGGCGATCTGGTCTCGAATGGACTGCAATATTTTTTTCTCCAGGCGCGATACTTGCACTTGCGATATGCCTAGCCGGCTCGCTACCTCGGATTGCGTCTTGTCACGGTAATAGCGCAAGTATACGATGAGCCGCTCACGCTCGCTAAGTCCTTCAATCGCCTCGACGAGCGCCAGCTTATCGAACCATCGCTCCTGCGATTCGTCAGCGATCTGATCCATAAGCGTAATCGGGTCGCCGTCATTCTCGAACACCGTTTCATGTATCGAGGTGGGAGGCTTATTCGCCTCTTGGGCGAACACAACCTCCTCTGGCGTGATGCCGAGCCGTTCCGCCACTTCACTGATCGTTGGCAGACGGCCAAGCGTCTTAGACAGCTCATCCTTCATCTTCCGTACTTTGTTCGCTGTTTCCTTAAGCGATCTGCTCACCTTGAGCGTTCCGTCATCCCGCAGAAACCGCTGAATCTCGCCGATAATCATCGGCACGGCATAAGTAGAGAACTTAACATCATAGGACAAATCGAACTTATCTACCGACTTCAGCAAGCCGATGCAGCCGATCTGGAACAGATCCTCAGGTTCATATCCCCGATTAATAAACCGCTGCACAACCGACCACACAAGCCTTATATTGCAGTTAACCAGCGTATCTCTTGCAACTGTATCGCCCGACTGGCTTAATGCGATGAGCCGTTTAACCTCTGCATCATCCAAGTATGGCTGGGCCGTATGTTTCAAATCAGCTTCCATGAGGTTCAACCCCTATGCCCTAGTTGTAGAGCGCTTTTTTCGATTCGATTCGCTTCAGCATCGCAACGCGGGTTCCGCCGCCTGCCGTACTTGCAACCTCGAAGCGATCCATAAAGTTTTCCATAATAGTGAATCCCATACCTGAGCGCTCAAGCTCCGGCTTGGATGTATACAACGGCTGTCTTGCCAGCTCCAAATCTTCTATTCCACGGCCGTTATCCGTTACGGTAATCGATACGGAGTCGCCTTCGATCGTTGCCTCGATCGTTACCTGACAGGACGGATCGCTCTCATATCCGTGAATAATCGCATTGGTTACCGCTTCAGAGACAGCTGTCTTCAAATCGTTCAGTTCATCGAGTGTCGGGTCGAGCTGTGATACGAATGCTGCAACCGCGATCCGCGCGAAAGCTTCATTCTCCGACTTCGCACTAAAGGAAAGCGTCATTTCATTTGTTCCGGTCATGACACCACCTCCAAACTCGTAATGGCGGTACGTTCATTGTCGTGCATCGTTATTATTTTGAATATGCCCGACAACTCGAACAGCCGCTGCACATTCGGGTTGACGTCGCATACGACCATCTTGCCGCCTCGGCTCTTCACTTGCTTGTACCTGCCTAAGATGACGCCAAGACCAGAGCTGTCCATGAATTGCAGCTCCTTCAAGCTCAGAATAACGTGATCCGTCGTCCCGCGGGCAATCGCTTCCTCCATCTTAAATCTCACGACGTCAGCCGTATGATGGTCAAGCTCGCCTCGAAGACGTACGATCAGCATATTTCGGTAATGCTCCAACTCTGCTTGCAGACTCATTAAGCTGCTCATCTCCTTCATTTCGAGATAGAACAAGCAATTCTCCAAGAAGGCGGCCTTCTCCTGCATGCCGACAAAACTAGAAGCATACCGCTATGAGCTGACAAAAACCGCATAACTATTAAGTGTGAAACTTATACTTTCCTATATTTGAACGCTAGTCCGTTCGCTAACCGAACAACCCGTTGAACGAACGTCTGAACATTTTCCAGAAGCCTGCCTTGCCAACATCCTCCGGCGACTGGATCGGGAACTCCTTAAGCACCTGATCGCCCTGATACACAACAAGCTTGCCAATCGACTGGCCTTTCTGAATCGGGGCTTTAAGCGGTCCGTTCACGATCAGCTCGGAGCGAATATCGTTCGTGGCTGCGCCTTTCTTCAGCAAAACGCTGTAAGGGTGGGTTGCGACAAGCGGCAGCTCCTTCTGAGCGCCTTTCTCGATACGTACATTCCCGATGCTGTCGCCCTCTTTGACGAGATTGTGATTCATATATTGCGCGAAGCCGTAATCGAACATTTGCGATACTTCGGCATTTCTTGTTTTCGTAGTTGGTTCACCCATTACAACTGCAATGATTCGCAAATTATCGCGCTTAGCCGTTGCCGACAGGCAATATTTCGCTTCGCTCGTAAAGCCGGTCTTTAGCCCGTCAGCTCCGCTATAGAAGCGGACAAGCTTATTCGTGTTGACTAGCCAGAAAGGCTTCTCTGACGACTTGCGCAAGTAATCTTGATAGAGTCCTGTATACTTCGTAACCTCGGAATGCTTAAGGAGCTCCATCGACATGATCGCTATATCATGCGCAGACGAATAGTGATTCGCCACCGGAAGACCATTCGGATTAGCGAACATCGTATCCTTGAGTCCGAGCTGCTGCGCTCTCTCATTCATCATGGCGACGAATTGCTGCTCGGTTCCTGCCAGCTTCTCAGCCATCGCTACCGATGCATCGTTGCCTGAGGCAAGAGCGATGCCTTTAATCATCTCTTCAACCGACATTTCTTCGCCAGGCTCGAGGAAAATTTGCGATCCGCCCATAGAAGCCGCATATTCGCTCGTTTGCACTTTGTCGGTTAACTTAATTTTCCCGCTATCAAGCGCCTCCATAATGAGCAGCATCGTCATAATCTTCGTAATACTGGCCGGCGGAAGCTTGTCGTGACTATTTTTCTCGAAAATAACAGTGCCGCTCTCCGCATCCATCATAATCGCCGAGCGTGCTGATGGCGCTAGATCTACCTGCGGAGCTTGCCCAGCGGATTCCGATGCGGCAACCTGCTCAGGCGCAGGAGCCGGCTCCTCGGCAAATACAGCCCCCGGCAACGCGAGCGAAATGACAAGAACGAATATGAGCAATTTACTAGCTTTGTTTTTCAACGCTTATTCCTCCTAAATAGTTGACAGCGATTGCGGCCATTTTCGGCTATATTTTCCTCTACATTGTTGACCTAATCTTTGCAAATTATTCCAATCTATCCGTCGTTTGCCCCATAAAAAATAGAGCTGCACCTGAAAGTCTTCTCGACCTTCCGATACAGCTCCAGCTTAATTGATTAATTATACATAACGCTCGACTCCTGTAGACGTTACGACCGATAACAATAATTTACGTTGTTCAGGCTGCTTATCCGTAATCGAATAAGCATCTCGGACTCTAGCCGCAACTTCGTTCGCAGCATCATTATTCTCGCGAACATGAAGAACCGCAAGCGTATCTCCAGCTTGCACAGGATCGCCGACCTTCAGACGAAGCGTCAATCCAACCGCATAATCGATCTCCGCTTCCTTCGTCGCTCTGCCGGCGCCAAGCAGCATTGCCGCAAGACCCAGCTGTTCGGCTTCAATCGCGCTGATATAACCGGCAGCTCCGGCTTTCACTTCGACACGATGCGGAGCACTAGGCAGGCGCGAGAGATCGTCAGCTATGGTTTCGTCCCCGCCCTGCGCAGCTACGAACTGCTTAAACTTGGCTAACGCAGCTCCATTATGCAACTGAGCGCGAAGCATCTCCTTGGCCGATTCGACATCGCCCGCCTTACCGCCAAGAACGACCATATGAGCGCCTAATGTCAGACATAGCTCAGTCAAGTCGGCTGGTCCACGGCCTTTCAACGTTTCGATCGACTCCGCTACTTCTAGCGCATTGCCAATCGCGTATCCGAGAGGCTGGTCCATATCGCTTATAATAGCTGCCGTATGACGGCCAACCTCCGTCCCGATCTCCACCATCGCTTGCGCGAGCTGCTCCGAATGCTCTAAAGTTTTCATGAATGCCCCGCTGCCTGTCTTCACGTCCAGCACGATCGCATCGGCGCCCGCCGCAATCTTCTTGCTCATAACCGAGCTGGCAATGAGCGGAATGGATTCGACAGTGCCTGTAACGTCTCTCAGCGCATACAGCTTCTTATCGGCAGGAGCCAAGTTGCCGCTCTGCCCAATGACCGACAGTCCGATATCATTGACTTGTGTCATGAACCTCTCGCGCGAAAGCTCCGTACGGAATCCATCGATTGACTCCAGCTTATCGATCGTACCGCCAGTATGCCCAAGACCTTTGCCGGACATCTTCGCGACCGGAATGCCAACTGAAGCGACAAGCGGCGCAATTATTAAGGTCGTCTTATCGCCGACGCCTCCTGTACTATGCTTGTCAACCTTCACGCCGCTAATAGGGCCGAGATCAACCTGATCGCCCGAATTCGCCATCGCCAGCGTAAGAGAAGCCGTCTCGCGCGGCGTCATTCCTCTAAAGAAAACAGCCATCGCCCAAGCGGACATTTGATAATCTGGAACATCCCCTCGGCAATAGCCGTCAATCAAATAAGTTAGTTCAGAAGCGGTAAGCTCTCCGCCGTCCCGCTTCTTATGGATAATATCTACTGCGCGCATAATTGCCTCCTCGTTCTCTGCGCATTAATTCGCTCTCGAAAGCGCGGCTTGCTCCCTCTGCACACGAATGATCATTTCGTCCAACCGCTGACTGAGCGTTATGACTTCACGGTGCAGGAAGGATTGCCTTAATAGCGCAGTTTCCACCATTTTGCTCCGCAATTGCTCCATTTGTAAGAGTAATTGCCTATTCTTATCCATCTCGTTCTCACTCCATCATTCAATGTTCATGGACATTATACGACGATTAAGCGAGCGAACACTGTCATATTAAGTCGATGTAAATGTGACAGTTGTGTTACATTTTTATTTCGTATTTATTACATTTTCCCGATAAGCGCTGTTACAAGTCCCAAAAACTGGTTCTTCACACGTTCCGTCGTTTCCATAACTTCCTCGTGCGACAACGGCTGGTCCAATATTCCGGCAGCCATGTTACTGATACAGGAAATACCGACTGTTTCGATGCCAGAATGGCGGGCAGCTATCACCTCGGCAACTGTCGACATTCCGACAGCATCTGCACCAATGATGCGCAGCATACGAATTTCGGCAGGCGTTTCGTACGTAGGACCAAGCAAGCCGGCATATACGCCTTCACGCAACGTCATCCCTTGCTCTGCCGCAATGTCTCTCGCGATTGCGCGCAGCCGTTTGCTGTACGCTTCAGACATATCTGGAAAACGAACGCCTAGCTCATTGTCGTTTGGACCGATGAGCGGGTTTTTGCCCGTTAAATTAATATGATCGGAGATCAGCATGAGATTGCCTGGATCGTAAGCCAAGTTCACGCCGCCGGCAGCATTCGTTACGAGCAATGATTTGACACCAAGCGCCTTCATGACTCGAACCGGGAATGCCGTTAACTCCGGACCGTAACCCTCATACATATGGAAGCGGCCGCGCATAAGGAGAACCGTTCTGCCTGACAGCGTTCCAATCAACAGCTCGCCTGCATGTCCTTCAACCGTCGAGATCGGAAAATGGGGAATATCGTGATAATCAATCGTCACCGGGTTTTCCAAATGATCGCCAAGCACACCTAATCCTGATCCCATGATAAGACCGATTTCCGGCTTAAGTGTCGTTCTGCTTTCAATAAATTCCGCTGCTTCTTTAATGTGCGCCGACGTCAATGCGTTCATCGTCTGTTCTCCCCATTCTATTGGTTTGTATATGCTTTTATTTCGTATAGATAGAATTAGCCGCTTATTTTCTTTACAGCAGATGCAAGAAACTCTCTCCGTTAGGCGGTGCTTCAACACCGAAATTATCGGCGATCGTCGCGCCAAGATCGGAGAAGGTTGTTCTAGTCTCTAACCTTGCCGTCTTAGCGAATGACGGACTATACAGCATAATCGGTACGTATTCGCGCGTGTGATCGGTTCCCGCATGAACAGGATCATTGCCATGATCGGCAGTTACAATTAGTAAATCGCGCTCGCCTAGCTGCTTTACGAGCTCAGGAACGGCAAGATCGAATTCCTCAAGCGCCTTCCCATAACCAAGCGGATCACGACGGTGTCCGTATAACGAATCGAAATCAACCAAATTCGTGAATAACAAGCCTTTGAACGGCTTGCCGAGCTGTTCAATCGTCTTCGCAATGCCGTCTGCATTGCTTTTTGTTGGCGATGTGGCCGTAATGCCTTCCCCGTCGAAAATATCGTTGATTTTGCCGATTGCAATCGTGTCGTAACCGCCAGCCTTAAGCGTGTCCAATACCGTTGCGTGAGGAGGCTTGACCGCATAGTCATGCCGGTTCGGCGTGCGCGCGAACGCTCCCGGCTTCCCGATGTACGGCCTTGCAATCACTCGGCCAACGGAATGTCGCTCGTCCATCGTCAGCTCTCTTGCGATCTCGCATGCCCGGTACAGCTCCTCCAGCGGAATCACTTCTTCATGAGCGGCAATCTGAAACACGCTGTCTGCCGATGTATAGACGATCCAAGAGCCGCTTCTCATCTGCTCCTCGCCTAGCTCGTCCAAGATTTCAGTGCCGCTTGCCGGCTTGTTGCCGATAACCTTGCGGCCGGTGCGCTGCTCGAAGCTCTCGATCAGCTCGGGCGGGAATCCTTCAGGAAACGTCTGAAACGGGACCTCAATCTTAAGCCCCATTAACTCCCAATGCCCTGTCATCGTATCTTTGCCTACGGAAACTTCCGCCATTTTGCCGTAATAGGCAGCAGGAGGTTCTTTCGACTCCGACCACGCACCGATCGGCGCAATTCGATCGAGGCCCCATCTGCGCATATTGGGCAACTGTAATTCCGGCGATTGCTCCACGATATGCCCTAGGGTATGTGCGCCGGAATCTCCGAAGGCTGGCGCATCCGGGAGCTCGCCGATTCCGACGCTATCTAATACAATCACTGCAATACGATCAAATCTCATCGATGTTGTCCTCCTATGTAGTCTACGCTCTTGGGTGCGCGCTCTTATAGACGTCCTTGATTCGCGTTGTTGGCTGCTTCACATATTTAAGCGTTGTCGCCAGATCGGCATGGCCCAGCAGCTCTTGCACGGAACGTATGTCCGCGCCATGCTCGAGCAGATGCGCAGCGACGGAATGGCGAAGCGTATGAGGCGTAAT
The DNA here is from genome assembly GCF_052115185.1 of Paenibacillus sp. 2TAB19. Taxonomy (NCBI): domain Bacteria; kingdom Bacillati; phylum Bacillota; class Bacilli; order Caryophanales; family Paenibacillaceae; genus Paenibacillus; species Paenibacillus sp. 2TAB19. The sequence continues at coordinate 70,134 of NZ_JBFRGE010000025.1, forward strand.
ATCGTCTGATATGCCCGCTTCCTTCGCATATTTCTTGATCGTTTTCCAGAAGCCCTGCCTCGTCATTCTCGTGCCCAAATGGTTCAGAAATAATGCAGACTCATTCTCGTTATGTCTCATAAGCGACTTCCTGCCGTCCCCCAAGTAAGCGATCAACGCTTCTGCTGCCATGCGCCCAAAAGGGACAATACGTTCCTTCCCTCCAGCATCTATACATCGAACGGCTGAAAGCTGCATATGCAAGTGCTCGGCATCAAGGGCAACGAGTTCAGAAACGCGAATGCCAGTCGCATAAAGAAGCTCCAGCATCGCTTTGTCCCGCTTCCCGGCAGGCTTATCCGACTGAGGCGAATCGAGCAACACGGCTGTCATCGATTCGGACAATAATTTCGGAGCCTTCTTTTCTTGCTTTGGCGCCTCCAGATAGATCGAAGGATTATGAATAATGACGCCTTCCTTGGTCAAATAATGAAAAAAAGCTTTCAACGATACGATATGTCTCGTAATCGTTGCCGCCTTCCTTCCCTGCTCCTTAAGATGGAGCATATAACGTGCAAAGTGATGCCTCTGCAACTGAGACGGCTCGCCAATACCCTGTTCCTCGGCATAAGCGGCGAACGCAAGCAAATCTCTCTCATAGGACGAGAGAGTATTAGAGGACAATCTACGTTCGACTTCCAGGTGCTCCAAGTACGTGTTCAGATAAGCCTTCATTCCAATTCCTTTCCATGCTGCTTCTCACCTACAATTATTCCACATTCGCAACGGCAAATCCTGCTTCCGCTATATTTCTGTGCAGCGTGCACAATGCCATGCACGGTTCGCCTTATTCGCCATACCAATAAAACCAACGTAATCTGTCCGCCAAATGACCGCCCTCGGGCGACTCCGGATCGGTCAAAAATACCTTCAGCGCCTCTCCCTTCGGTTCCCTATAGGGATGAACAGGAGATATCGCATCGACCAAAAATCGATAGCCTCCCGTGACTACTAATAATGCCGCAGTAAAAACGACAATAAAGAACAGCTTGCTTGCCCACTTCCTTATCGATAAAACCATCATCATCAGCCTCCGCTTCAAGTGCTTCACGGTTGTCCGCTCGCTACACCTTATGAGGAGGCTGATGTGATTATTCGTTTACGACTCCAGGTTTTCATAAGCAACGCTGTTCAGCCATTTGTCCAGTGCGGTATAAGGCATGCCGGTCGCTGCCGCAACCGGCTCATACGTTACATTGCCCGCATGCGTATTGACGCCCTTCTGCAGCGGTACGCTTCGGCGAATCGCGTCCAGTCCTTTATTGGCCAAATCAAGCGCATAAGAGATCGTGGCGTTCGTCAGCGCGAAGGTCGAAGTGCGCGGCACGGCTCCCGGTATATTCGCAACTGCATAATGAACGACGCCATGCTTCATATAAATCGGATCTTTATGCGTTGTCGGACGATCGACGGTCTCAATGGATCCGCCTTGATCTACGGCTACATCGACGATAACTGAACCCTTCCGCATCATTTGGACCATCTGATCCGTTACTAATTGCGGGGCTTTCGCCCCGGGAATAAGAACAGCACCGATAAGCAGATCGGCATGGTTCACTGCTTCCGCGATATTAAGCGGGCTTGACATCAACGTTCGGAGCCGACCGCCGAATACATCGTCCAAGTAACGCATGCGATCTGCACTCTTCTCCAATATAACGACATTCGCTCCCATCCCCAGCGCAATCTTCGCAGCATTAGTGCCCACAATTCCGCCCCCGATAATAACGACCTCCGCAGGGGGCACTCCCGGAACCCCACCAAGAAGTACGCCGCGTCCGCCATTGAACGCTTCCAGAAACTGCGCTCCTACCTGCACGGACATACGACCCGCAACCTCACTCATCGGCGTTAGAAGCGGCAGACTGCCGTTTTGAAGTTGGATCGTCTCATAAGCAATTGCCGTTACTCCGCGCTCGACTAGCGCTTTAGTCAAATCCGCCGCAGCGGCCAAGTGCAAATAAGTAAATAAGAGCAGCCCTTCACGGAAATAGCCGAACTCCTCTGCAAGCGGCTCCTTTACCTTCATAATCATATCAGCTTTACCCCAAACCTCAGCAGCAGTTGAAGCTATATTCGCACCCTCACGCATATAGTCGCTATCCTCGAAACCGCTGCCGCTGCCAGCACCTTCCTCAATCAGCACCTCGTGGCCAGCCGCCTTCAACATCGTAACGCCAGCCGGTGTCAACGCAACCCGATATTCACTCTGCTTAATCTCCTTCGGCACGCCGATTAACATGATTACCCCTCCCGAGACCATCTAAAACGCTCTTATTATGATGTATGAACGAACAAGCCAACTTGATCGTCCATACGCGATACGTTTTCCAGCAAAGCCTAAAAATATGTGCCCTATCGACAGTCACCCATACGTAAACCGCTCGTTCCCCATACACTGAACTAGCTTAAAGCTGACTAGGGAGGCTCAATTTCATTGCCAAAGCTGGAATCCATGATCAGACGCTGTGCCGCCATCAAGCCTTCGAAACGAACGGCGCGACAAATTATTACTTTACGGTCAAGAAAATCATATAATCGCTGCCTGAAAATGATGAAAGAGAGCGGCATTACTCCATTTAAGGCTGTATCAAGAAGCTTATTGATTGGCTTCCATGTCCTGAAAGGAGCTTCGCCGTCTTCCATATCCAGCCATCCGGAAGTTAGGAAAGTCGAGAAGGATCTTAAAATCAAAATACATGCTGCTGTTCCTTACAAGGCGCCTTTCAAAGTTCCGTACAAAGCTCCATCCAAGCCTAACAAGTACAGGTCTTTCAAACGTTCGCTTCCACTAATGATGACAACAACAAAGCCGACAGCAAAAGCTTCCTTAATAACCTGGAACATAAGTCGCGTAAAAGCGCCCCAAGCATGGGCTACCTCAAAAGGCAGCCCGATGAAGGTCGCTGTCATTGATACCGGCATTGCGAATCATCCGGATCTCCGGATTGCCGGCGGGGTTAATACGATTAACGGCGGCTCGTATAGTGACGATAACGGTCATGGGACCCATGTTGCCGGCATTATAGCCGCGTTAGGAACTAATGACAATATCATTGGCGTTGCTCCGGAGGTTGAATTATATGCGGTCAAAGCGCTGGACGCGAACGGAGAAGGATACGTCTCGGACATTGTCGAGGGTATTGATTGGTGTATCAGCAGGCAAATGAATGTGATTAACATGAGTCTCGGTATTACGGGTTCGGAGAGCAGCGGCGTTCTGCATGACGCGGTACGGAGAGCAGCGAGGCAAGGCATCGTAATCGTAGCGTCTGCGGGAAATTCGGGAGAATCAAGCAAACAAATTGATGAACCTGCTGCTTATGAGGAAGTAATCGCGGTTGCCGCTTCAACGAAAGCCAATCAGATAGCAAGCTTCAGCAGCAGAGGACCAAGCATTGCCATTACTGCGCCGGGGCAGCAAATATTATCGACATGGCCGGGCAACTCCTACAAGAAGTTGTCGGGCACAAGCATGTCTTCCCCCCATGTCGCGGGAGGCGCTGCCTTATTGCTTAGCCGCAGAACTTCTCTAAGTCCGGCAGCCGCATCTACTCAATTGCGCAGGAAAGCGATCAAACTGGACAATTACAGTGTCCTTGCACAAGGCTCTGGTTTAATGCAATTGGATCAAATCTTCGATACCAATTCTTCCGTCAATGTCATAAAGAAAAGATAGGTGCTCCATAGAAATGCCAAAACGGCTTTGCCGTCCAGTTATGCTGGGCAGCCAAGCCGTTTATGATTGAGTTGGGTTGTCGTTTTTTGCTTTGCAGCGGTGGCACACGCCTTGAAAGTCAAGACGATGATCAATGACAAAAAAACCGTATTCCGCTTCCAGCTTCTCTTCGAGAGGCAAAAGCCAGTCTTCTTTAATTTCATCCATTGATCCGCACTGCACACAAATGAGGTGATGGTGATGATGCTTGCTGCTATCGGTCCGAAGATCGTATCTAGCAACGCCGTCGCCAAAGTTCAACTTCTCGACGACATGCATCTCACTTAGAAGCTCGAGCGTCCGATAAACGGTTGCTAATCCGATTTCCGGTGCTTTATCCTTTACGAGCATAAACACATCTTCCGCGCTTAAATGATCATCTTCATTCTCAAGCAATACGCGGACGGTTGCTTCCCGTTGCGGGGTTAATTTGTAGCCCTGGGACTGCAACTGTTGTTTGATTTTCTCAATCCGGGCTTCCATGATTTCCCCCCTACCACATGTCTGCGCCTATATCAGGAAACTTTCCTTTCATTATAGGGGCTAACATGCAATAAAGTCAAACATTTTGCTGTCGTATGATGGCAGCTTAAGACGATAGCAAAGGAGAAGCCCATCCGATAATTGTCGGCGAAACGTATGCTTCGAAGAGCGACGCTCCCGCTAAGACGATGACCATAAGCAGCGTTGTAGAAGTGAAGCCGGCAAGTTCAGGAGCCAGCGTCCCTTTTTGCTGGAGCAGCCTGTTTTTCACCACATAAATGGAGAACGTCAGAGCGGCGACACTTGTAACGATCATCGCCGGTATCGCAATAATATTTTGCGGCGCAATCGATACGAGCGAGAACCAAACCCCTTTCCAAGCATACTGGTTAATAAGCGTGCCGATCGAGAAGCCGACTAACGCACCTTTCAAAAAATTGAGCGCAAGCACACCAGGTATCCCGACAACGGTTATGCCTAGCAGCCAGAGCAGAAGCATCCATTTGCCATGGAAAAAGAACCTCTCCCAGAACGAATCCGTTTCGTCGACACCGATTCCCGCTCCCATCAATCTCACGTATTGATCTACATCTTGAGCCAAATCCTGCTGCTGCTCGAATGTCAGCGCATTAACCATAAGCGCCCCGAATATAGCCCCTACAACAAACAGTACCGCCACGAACACATACAGCGACAAATTGTTCTTCACCATCGGTTACATTCACCACCAAACTCAAACTATACCGCACATTAGCAGATAAGCGTGTCCATTTTTAGTTTATGAGTGATCTTCCGATGGTATGACGAGCTCTAGATGCGTCCAGTTAATTGATATAGCTTCCATGCGTATATGGCAAGTATCGTTTTGGCATCGCTTATGCGTCCCTCGGCTATGTAGGCATCAGCTTGCTCCATCGTGATAGCCTCGACATTCAAATCCTCATCCTCGTCCGGGCTTTGAACGCCTTCCTCCACCTGTTCAGCGAAGTAAATATACAACTTCTCATCCGCAAAGCCTGGAGACGTATAGAAGGCGCTCAGCAGCTTAAGCTCCTTTGCTCTATATCCTGTTTCCTCCTCCAGCTCTCTTGCTGCCGCGGTCAATGGATCTTCTCCCGGATCCAGCTTGCCTGCAGGAATTTCGATTTGAAATTTTTCAAGCGGTTTTCTGAACTGATCTACGACAAGCAGCTTGCCGTCCAGCAACGCCATAACAGCGGCAGCACCAGGATGCTTCACAATTTCTCTTGTAGCTGTTCGTCCCTCGGGCAATGCTACCGTATCCACTTGCAGCGAAATCATTTTCCCTTGAAAAATGGATTCCGTACTAATCGTCTCCTCGCGCCAAAGCTCGCTTGATTGTTTCTTATCCATATGTACAGCAGCTCCTTCTACGGGTTATTCACTAGATGGCATAGGTTGTCCATCTGTCGCATACCTATCATTATATCAAATTACGAGAGGTGCGATATCCATGAAACAATATGTCGCTTCGAATCAGCTTCGTTTAGTCGGCAAGGCTTGGGAAATTCGTCACCAGCTGCGCAAGCTCAGCGCTGCCGCAGGGGCGGATGCCAATTACAAGCTGCTGTCCGACTTCACTGGAGGAACGGCCAATCGTCGCCCTCCTATCGATCTGAAGGTAGTTTCAGATCAATAATCGCTCTGCTAATTACTAAATAAAACAATAAGCCCTCCTGCGGTAACAGCTGCTTAAGCTGATAACCTTCAGGAGGGCTACTTCATCGTATCGATTATCTGCTAACAGCAGCTTGTTTCATAATTTCGACGACCAGCTCGGTAACTTTGACAAGATCATCCGCTTTAATTTGTTCCTTCGTCGTATGAATATGCTCGTAACCCACAGCAAGATTGACAGTCGGAACACCTAATCCATTGAAAATGTTCGCGTCGCTGCCTCCTCCCGAGTGGAAAGTGCGAGGCGTGCAGCCGATTGCGACAATCGCTTGCTTCGCTAGTTGAACGACAGGATCCTCATCATCGTATTGATAAGCGGGGTAGATAATTTCACTTACGAGTTCGCCTCGTGCGCCATACTCAGTTGCGGCGCTTTCCACTGCCTTGCGCATCGCTTCGATCTGCGCATCCAGCTTATGCTGTACGATGCTGCGCGCCTCGGCATCAATCTTCACGTAGTCGCAGACAATATTTGTTGCGCCTCCCCCTTCTAACCTGCCGATATTCGCCGTCGTTTCGTTATCGATACGGCCGAGCGGCATTCTAGCAATTGCTTTGGCTGCAACTTGAATCGCGCTAATGCCGTCTTCGGGATTAACGCCGGCATGGGCCGATTTACCGTACATCTTAATACTCACCTTCGCTTGAGTAGGAGCAGCTACGGCAATATCGCCAACCTTTCCATTCGAATCAAGCGCGTAACCGTATTTCGCGTCCAGCTTCGATGCATCAAGCGCGCGAGCGCCTAGAAGTCCCGATTCTTCGCCGACCGTAATAACGAATTGGATCGGACCGTGGGGAATCGACTGTTCCTGCAACACGCGTATGGCTTCGAATAACGCAGCAATTCCCGCCTTGTCATCGCTTCCGAGTATCGTAGTCCCGTCACTGCGGATATAGCCGTCATCGTCCAATTGAGGCTTAATGCCATTGCCAGGCGTTACCGTATCCATATGACAAGTGAAAAATATGGGCGGAGCGTCCGTTAACCCATCCGTTGCCGCAAGCTTGGCAAACAGATTGTTCGCACCATGGCCAGTCTTCGCAGCAGCGTCGTCTTCATCAATGGACAAGCCTAATGATGTAAACTTCTGCTTTAACACTTTGCTTATCTCCTGCTCGTGCTTCGTCTCGCTATCGATCTGCACCAGCTCCATAAATTCACTCACTAATCGATCTTTTGCAATCATTTACGTTTCCTCCATTCATCAAATTCGTATACAATAGAGACAGAGACAGGCAATACGCAATTTCAAACCTATTATTCCAGAAAGGGGCTGCATGCGCATGGGCAACCGTAAAGTCATTCGTATCGTCGCCATAATTCTTGTATCCGCCATGCTTTTATCGACGTTAATCGCTGGACTCGGCTCTTTGCTGTACTAATTCCGGCACGTCGAACTTAAATTGCTTTGCGAAGAATGGCAGCAACTCTGCAGCTGCTTCCTCCACCGACAGGTCGCGTCCGGTCAGATCATTAAACGATGTGACGCCGTACTCGCCAATGCCGCATGGGACGATGCCGTTGAAGCCTTCGAACGCAATGCCTTCCTTGATATTAAGCGCAAAGCCGTGACTCGTTACGAAACCGCGGCGATTGCGCGCTTTGTTGAACTTCACTCCGATGGCGGCGATCTTCTCGTCGCCAACCCATACCCCTGTATATTCCGGTTTTCTGCCCGCTTCTATACCGTACACGCCAAGCCAATCGATTATCGCCTGCTCCAAGCTACGCAAATACGCATGCAGATCCAATCCTACCGCATCGAGATAAAGAAGCGGATAGCCGACGAGCTGTCCTGGACCATGGTAGGTAATATCTCCGCCGCGGTCGATCTCGTATAAGGAAATACCACGCTCCTTGAGCTCTGATTCATTCAGAAGCAAGTGCTCAGGATTGCGGTCCGATCCAATCGTATAGGTCGGTGGATGCTGAAGAAGGAGCAGCGTCTCTTGACGCTCCTCCCGGTCGATTTGTTTGACGTATGCTTTCTGAAGCTCCCACGCTTCCGCGTAGTCCAGCATAGGTATATAGTGGGCTTCCAACCTTTCTGAGCGTTCTTCGTTGTCCGCAGCAGCCATGTTGGTATTCCCCTTTTCTTAATACAATTTGCTATCTAATGTGAAGCTTTCGAGATTGTCTTTCACCCGCTGCAGGAAACGTCCGCAAATAACGCCGTCCAAGATCCGATGATCAAGCGACAAACACAGGTTAGCCATGGAACGTACCGCAATCATGTCATTAATAACGACAGGGCGCTTCACGATCGATTCGAACGTTAGAATTGCAGCCTGCGGATAGTTAATAATCGGATATGACAATATGGAGCCGAATGAACCTGTGTTGTTCACCGTGAACGTTCCGCCCTGCATATCAGAAAGCGTTAGCTTCCCTTCGCGCGTTTTGCGGGCGAGCTCTTCGATCTCCTTCGCAAGTCCTGCGACATTCTTATGATCGGCATTCTTAATGACCGGGGTCATAACCGAATCTTCCGTGCCGACGGCAAGCGAGATGTTAATATCGCGCTTCACGATGATTTTGTCCACAGCCCAGACGGAGTTCATGATCGGGAAGTCTTTGATCGCATTTACGACCGCTTTAAGCAGGAATGCAAGATAAGTCAGGTTCACGCCTTCGCGCTTCATGAACTCATCCTTCAGCTTGTTGCGGAGCAGCACAAGATTCGTAACGTCTACTTCGATCATAGTCCATGCATGCGGAATCTCACTAACGCTTTGGCGCATATTCCGTGCGATCGTACTGCGAATCGGCGTGACGTCGATGAAGGTCTCGCCGCGACTTGGCGAATTCGAGCCCTCAACCTCAATCTTCGGCAATCTTGGCGATTCGGACAAATGAATACCTGACGACCGAACCTGGGCTTTCGGATCCATGCTTGCGGAAGAGACCGGAGTCGCGTGCCCTCCCCCGCCTGCTTTACCTGCAGCGCCAGATGCGACGTAGGCAAGCACGTCCTTGCGTGTAATTCTTCCGCCTAGACCAGTGCCCGGCACATCAGACAATCGGATGTTGTGCTCGGCAGCCAACTGCTGCACAGCCGGAGAGAACCTGCCTCTCATCGGAGCGTCAGCATCTACGATAGGCGCTCCAGACGTCACTGACAACGCAGCGCTGCCATTAACGGTTGCCGCATTGTTCGTCGATGCTCCGCTAGAAGCTGAAGCATCTGCATCACCAGCTTCGCCTTCAACCTCCATTAGAGCGATCGGCGTCCCGACAGGAACGGTCTCACCGTTCCCAACTAATATTTTCATAAGCGTGCCTGATACTGTGGAAGGCAGCTCGGCGTTCACTTTATCCGTCAAAATCTCGCAGATCGGCTCATAAACATCTACCCAATCGCCAGGCTGCTTCAACCATTTGTCGATTGTGGCCGATACGAGTGATTCCGCAAGCTGCGGCACGACGACTTCGATCATCGTTTTCAATCTTCTCATCCCCTAACTGACAAGCACATGCGTGCCATGCAATTAATACAACGCCAAGTTACGCATAGCTTCTTTCACTTTATCCTTATTAAGCATGAAGAACTTCTCACCCGGCGGATTGATCGGCATAGCCGGCACATCCGGTCCGCATAGACGCATGATCGGCGCGTCTAGCTCGAATAGTAGCTCTTCCGCAATGATAGCCGACACTTCTGCGCCAACGCCGCCTGTTTTGTTGTCCTCATGTACGATCAGCACCTTGCCGGTCTTGCGAACCGCCTCCAGCACCGCTTCCTTATCAAGCGGTTGGATCGTTCGAAGATCGAGTATATGAGTGCTAATACCTTCGTCGGCAAGTTCGGCTGCTGCCTGCTCGATGAAGTGAAGCGGCATGCTGTAGGAAATAACCGTAATATCATCGCCTTCGCGTAATACGTTAGCTTTGCCGATAGGTACAATATAATCGGTGTCAGGCACTTCACCCGTGACAAGCTTATAACACTTCTTATGCTCGAAGAACAGAACCGGATCCGGGTCGCGAACGGCAGCTTTCAGTAAGCCCTTCGCATCATAAGCGCGATATGGCGCTACAATCTTAAGTCCCGGCGTTCCGAAAAATACCGACTCCGGACATTGTGAATGATATAATCCGCCGAAGATGCCTCCGCCGATCGGAGCGCGTATCACGAGCGGACAGCTCCAGTCATTATTTGAGCGATAACGGATTTTGGCCGCCTCGCTTATGATTTGGTTGGTAGCAGGGAACATGAAATCCGAGTATTGCATCTCGGCAATCGGCTTCATGCCATACATAGCAGCTCCGATTGCAACTCCGGCAATGGCTGACTCGGCCAGCGGAGTATCGAGCGCCCGCAGCTCGCCGAACTGTTCCATAAGCCCTTTGGTTGTCGTGAAGACGCCGCCTTTAAGACCAACGTCTTCGCCTAATACGAATACGTCATCGTCGCGCTCCATTTCTTCTTTCATGGCAAGCCTGATCGCATCGATATATTCAATAACAGCCATTATGGAGTCCCTCCTTGCTCTGCATCGCCAGCATAGACGTGAAGCAATGTCGATTCAGGAGTTGGGAATGGCGCTTTGTCGCCGTAAGCCGTCGCTTCATCCAGCACTTTGCGTATACGAAGCTGCAGCTCCTCGTCTTGCTCCTCCGACCAAATGCCGCTATCGATCAAATATTGCTTATATTTCGGAATGCCGTCTTTTGCACGGTTCATGTCAACCTCTTCCTTCGTCCGATAGGCCAGATCGTTGTCCGACGTCGAATGCGGGGAGAGGCGATACATTAATGCTTCTATAAGAGTCGGCCCTTCGCCTGTAACAGCGCGTTCACGCGCTTCCTTCACGACGCGGAACACCTCAAGCGCGTCATTGCCATCCACCTGCAAACCTTTGAAGCCATAACCGATGGCACGATCCGCTACCTTGCCTGCAAGCTGCTTGTGAAGTGGTACGGAAATCGCATATTGGTTATTCTCGCACATGAGGATGACAGGCAGCTTATGTACGCCTGCGAAGTTGCAGCCTTCATGGAAATCGCCTTGATTGCTTGAACCTTCTCCGAAGGTAACGAAGCTGACAAACGGTTTCTTCTTCATCTTAGCCGCGAGCGCAATGCCTACTGCATGGGGAACCTGCGTCGTTACCGGACTGGAACCTGTCACAATACGCAGCTTCTTCGACCCGAAATGCCCCGGCATCTGACGACCGCCGCTGTTAGGATCCTCCGCCTTTGCGAATACCGACAATAACAGCTCTCTTAGCGTCATGCCAACAGCTAGAACGAAGCCATAATCACGATAGTAAGGCAAGTAATAATCATTATCTCGGTCCAGCGCATAAGCCGCAGCAACTTGCGCAACCTCTTGGCCGATACCAGAGACGTGGAAATTGATTTTTCCTGCCCGCTGAAGCAGCAGCATTCGTTCATCGAACTTGCGTGCAGTCAGCATTGTTGAATACATTTCAATTGCTTGCTCATTGCTGAGCCCTAACTCCAAATGACGTGCATTTTGCCCTGTAGAAGCGAATTGGGTCATGAGGGTATTCCTCCCTTTACCAACTATTAAAACCTGGTCCTAAGACTTGATATTATTTATTATAACCGTATTTCCATCAAAAAGAAAACCGTTATTGCATGAGCTTCTCTGATGCAAAGCTGGATTAATACGCAATAGCCCGCCCATCAACGGCTAACATCGCTTCGCCAAGCGCTTCGGCTAATGTCGGATGCGGGTGGATCATCTGTCCGACTTCCCAAGGTGTCGCGTTCAGCAAGCCCGCTAACGAGGCTTCGGAAATCAGATCCGTCGCATGAGGACCAATCATGTGAACACCGAGAATATCATTTGTTTTATTATCGGCAATGACCTTCACGAATCCTTCCGCTTCTCCTAGAACCAATGCTTTACCTATCGCTTGGAACGGAATTTTGCCCGTCTTGATCTCATGTCCCAGCGCCCGAGCCCGATCTTCCGTATATCCGTACGAAGCGATCTCGGGACGCGAGTAGATGCATCTCGGAATGAGATGATGATCGAGCGCCTCGGGTTTGCCGCCATTAATATGTTCAGCCGCGATTAACCCCTCATGTGCTGCGGCATGCGCTAACTGCACGCCGCCGATTACGTCACCGATTGCGTAAATATGCGGCTCGCTTGTTTGTCCGAATGCATTCACGGCAATCGCACCGTTTTTGGTTTGAATATCCGTATTCTCAAGTCCTATACCTTCGATATTCGGCTGCCTGCCAACCGATAAGAGCAGCTTCTCAGCCGTTAACAATACGTTGCCATCCTCGGTAGCGGCAGAGATCGAAACCTCGCCGTCCTTCTGTTCATACGTATCGGTATTTAATTGAATGCCGGTAAGCACTCGTACACCGCGACGACGCAATATCTTGGTCAACTCTGCGGATACATCAACATCTTCGCCTGGTACTAGACGCGCACCCGCTTCCGCAAGCGTTACTTGCACACCGAAGTCTTGCAGCATGGACGCCCATTCGACGCCGATCACGCCTCCGCCGACAATAATAATCGACTTAGGCAGCTTGTCCATAACGAGTGCTTCGTCGCTTGTTAGTATGTATTCGCCGTCTGGCTCTAATCCCGGCAAGGTACGCGGCCTTGAGCCTGTTGCAATAATCAGATTTGTAGAGACGACCGACTCCATCTCACCGTCAGGAAGCTCTACTGCGAGCGACCCGCTTCTAGGCGAAAATATCGAAGGACCGATAACGCGTCCTTTTCCCTCAATGATCTGAATGCCATGTTTTTTCATCAGGCTTCGAAGACCTTTGTGGAGTTGTTCCACCGTCTGCTCTTTGCGGAGCTGAACATTGCCGAAGTTAAGACCTATTGCTCCTTCGGCTACGTCTACACCGTATTTATCCGCCTCTAGAAGCGTCGCATATACCTCTGCGCTGCGCAGCAGCGACTTGCTTGGGATACATCCTTTATGAAGACAGGTGCCTCCAAGCTTATCCATCTCAACGATTGCTACGGATTTGCCTAATTGCGCGGCACGAATCGCAGCAGTATATCCTCCGGGTCCACCGCCTAAAACGGCTACATCCACTTGTATTGCCATTTCGTTCCCTCCATTACTCCTATAAATAATATATGCATGTCCTAACCTGAAATTCGTTGTCGGTCTATCTCACATGAAATCTAACGCAAACCATTCACTTCTATTGTACCTGTTTTCAAAACCTTTTACATCGCCCAATTATGAATTAGACAGCAACTTGCGAAAAAGGTATGATAGTAACAACTGTTTATTATGATCTTCAAGGAGATTCTACGCAATGAAATTATTAATTTCCCGCATTATTGCCATTGTCTTGCTCGTTATACCAGGCTTGCTGGCCTGCTTCGGATTTCTTCGTATGAAAAACGAATTATTCGATTATTTCTCCCAATTCGGCAACGATGCCATTACACCTGACTTCCACTGGCTTTCTTTCCTGCTTGGATTCGTCATGTTCGGTATCGGTGTCGGCTTCATCGGCGGCTGGACCTTTTTCCGAGATCGCAAGCGAAATTATGTCGCAACCCGCTTCAAACCGAAGCGTCCGCGCCCGCCTAAGCCGTCTGCCAACAAATAATGATATTTTCTTTGAACGACGCAGCAGGCTGCAGGAAGAGTAATCTTTCCTGCAGCCTGCTGCTTTTTTTGTAGACAATTAATGAATGATTATCAGCAAAAGTTTACACCCTTCTAACGAATTGGTGCAAATCTTACAATTTCGATCATCTTTTTTTATCTTTATATAATAGTTGAGTTCTATACTGGTCACATAACTTGCGAAAGAGGTGATCCTTATGATGAAAATTGTATTCGATGTAGCAGTAGACGGCAAAGTAAAAGAAACGATTCAGCCTAACGACCTGCGACTCAAAGATATTCATAATTTTGTTCAGGCGCAGTCAACGGCCCTTATTGAGAAATACGGCAGCAATGTGTATTTAAACCGCAGAGTCATCTACTAATTCGAACATGTCCAATAATGAATTCGCATGTTCACTCCTACTTCAAACGCTGCTCCACCCAATATCCTCAGTCACAAATTCATATCGCCCTCATCTCCAACTACTTAAACCATCAATCATTGAAGCGAAAACGAATGAGAAGACTTAGACGAAGCATTGACGAGCGCTGCTCCGCAAGGAAAGCACAAGTCATTCCTAGCTCGTATAAGTCTTCTTTTTTCTTTCCGGCAAATAAAAAAACACTGCTTCTCTACTGGCTGCAAAGAACCAATAGAGAAACTGTGCTTGTAAGATAAACCTTTTGCTTACGATTAAGATACCTTGTGCTCGATTCGCAGCTTGTCCGCAACCATAGCGATGAACTCCGAGTTCGTCGGCTTCGACTTGCTGATATTAATGGTGTAGCCAAACAGATGGCTGATGCTGTCAATGTTGCCGCGCGTCCATGCAACCTCGATCGCATGACGAATTGCGCGTTCGACGCGGGATGGCGTCGTCTTAAACTTTTCAGCGATTGCCGGATACAGCGTTTTCGTAATTGCGCCAAGGATCTCGATGTTGTTGTACACCATCGTAATCGCTTCACGCAAGTATTGATATCCTTTGATGTGCGCAGGAACGCCAATCTCATGAATGATGCTCGTAATGTTAGCATCGAGATTTTTGCCTTTGGCAATTGGAACTACATTCGATTTGATCGATGATGAGCTTGTTGCATAGCTGCCGTTCGTTGTGAACGTCGGATTACCGACAAGCTGACGAATGCGGTTAGCCAGCACATCCATATCGAATGGCTTCAAAATATAATACGAGGCACCAAGCTGAACCGCTTTTTGAGTAATGTTTTCTTGTCCAAAAGCCGTCAGCATAATTATTTTTGGCATTGGGGACAGGTTCATTTCTTTCAAACGCTCTAGTACGCCAAGACCGTCCAAATGCGGCATAATAATATCCAGTATGAGCACATCGGGAATCTTTCTCGTTTCTTCGAGATGTCTCAATACTTCTTCTCCGTTATAAGCAACTCCGCTCACACTCATATCACTTTGTTCGGATATGTATTCCGATAACAAGTTAGTAAATTCTCGGTTGTCATCTGCCAATAATATTTCGATCTTATGCAAGGTCTGGTCCTCCCTTAAATGATATTCATGATTACCTTCCCAAGTTGTCTGCTTTAAAGTTTTCGACATATGGAGGTGAATTCCTTCTGTCGAAAATTATTTTTCTTTATTT